>JAOUFX010000202.1 GCA_029857975.1 Deltaproteobacteria bacterium
GAACCGACCCCGCTTTCGGAAATGGCGGTGGCAGCCAGGAATTCTCCGGCCGCCAGCGGGGGTAAAAATTCCCGCCGCTGCTCTGCGGTTCCATAATGGAAGAGCATCTTTTCCGTCTGGTAATGGCCGTTGTGGATGTAGGCGGCGCTGGCCCGGGCGATTTCCTCGCATAGAATGCTATACTCCATCGCCCCCCCATTCCCTCCACCATATTCGGAAGGCACGGTAATACCAAGGAATCCTTCCTTGCTCATCTTGCGAAAAGTTGCTACCGGGAATAGGTTTTTCTCATCAAATTCCTTGGCCTCGGGTTCGATCACTCTCTCCGTAAAACCCCTGACTCTGGCCTGGAGAACTTTTTGGGATTCACTCCATTCAAAATCCACTGGATCCTCCAATCTAAATTCTTGTCACCCTGTTTTATCCTTGCCCCAACCCTCTCTGCCGGGAGACTGTGTCGTAACCCGGGCGGGAGGGCATGAATCCCGCCTTTGGCGGGACCTTATGATTCCGAGAGAATGCCCTCCCGCCCGGACCCCCACTTTACCAATTGCGACCCAGTCTCCGGCGGGGGAGGAAAGTTCAATTTCCCGCTTCGGAGCGATCAAACCAGCGCCACTCCATGAGTTTGCCGGAATTTTACTAAAGTGGACCCGGCTTGTCAATATTCGCCCCTTCCTTGCCACCCTTCACTTTTCAATAGGTTGATGAATTTACTTTGATTAACGGAGCCCGGACAGTCTCTTCCCAAGCCCTGGAGATTTCTAAATCAACTCAAGCGTTGGGGAAAAAATTTGTATTGATTTTCTTCCCAAACTTTCTTAGGATACACACGCCGGGACCTGTTGCGGCTCGTACCCATCCCCATCGGGAAATAGCAGGTAGCCGAAGGTGTCAGGGCCGAGGAATTACCCCTAAGGAGAAAGATGCAAAAACAGGATCAAGATTATATTTCGAATCTATTCCCTGCTATAGAAAAAATTAACGATGCGGGGCTGCGACAGAAGGTGATTCTCACCTGGTACAAGGCCTGGAAAAAAAGTAATTTTCCGCGGATCGAGCAGGTGCATCAGTTCGAACCGGCTCGGGAGCGAATCGCCTACACCAACGTGGATCACACCAATCAGGTGTGCCGGGTTTGTGAGGAAACGGGTAAGATTCTGGCCGAAGTATTGAATCTACGAGTAAATATGGAGTATCTCTTGGCCGGCGCCTTATTGCATGATGTGGATAAGATGGTAATCTTCGATGCCCAAACGGGAGGGTTCACGGATACGGGGCGCCGGTTTGCCCATGCCGCGATGGGGGCCGCCATGGCGCTGGCCGAGGGGCTTCCTGAGGAAGTCGCCCATATCATTGGCGCCCATTCTCCACGATTCTCGGCTATTTCTCCCGGCAGTATCGAAGCGCTCATCCTTCGCCATATAGATCACGTCATCGCAGCTTCTGTTTACCTGGCTCAGAGTCTGGACCTGGAGAAGGTGCTGACCGAGTCGATGGCCCGCAGGGTCTGAAACGCCCTGGTTATTGAATGGCCCGATCCAAACGGAAAGGGGGTGATCGAAGGAAAGGTTTTTTTCCGCTGAGAGTACGATTCAAAATAGAAAGGAGAAGCGGCATGAATAGGAAAAAAATCGCCATTTTCGGTTTATTGATCGTGATCATTTTATCGTTGGCAGCCCACCCTGCCCTGGCTGCAGCCAAATATCAATGGAAGTTCACCAACATCATCCCTGCGGGTCAGATTTATACAGAATACTTTAACTTATTGGCGAAGAAAGTTGGAGAAGCCAGTGAAGGGACGGTGGAGGTCACCAACTACCCGGCGGGGGAACTTCCCTACAAAGGGACAGATCTCCTGAAAACCTGCAGCAAAGGTCTAATCCAGATGGCGGAGGTGGTCGCAGGTTTTGTATTTGGAGAAGCGCCTCTGCTGGCATTACCGGACCTTCCCTACGTGGCCTTGAACGAAAAAGAGATGGATATCTTTCGTCGGACCGCCAAACCCTATATCTACGAAGAGCTGAAAAAGAGGGGAGTCGAGCCTCTGGGCATCGTGAGCTACGGCCCGAGACAAATCGTCTCGCGCAAGCCCACGAACAATCTGGGGGATTTGAAAGGCCAGAAGATACGGACCGCCGGTAGCTTACAGGATGCCTACATCAAGCTGTGGGGCGGCGTTCCCACGTTCGTCGTCTGGGCGGAAGTCTACCCGGCGGCCCAAAGAGGGATCGTGGACGGGATTATGACCGCGACCCTGGCCATTCAACAATCCAAGGTCTACGAGGTCTGCCCCTATTTTTTAAAGATCGACGGCCCCCTGATGCACCAGTATATCTGCGTCAACCAGAAATCCTGGAAGGCTCTGTCCAAGAAGCATCGGGAGAACATCCGTAAAGCCGTCGACGAGTGGGTAAAGTTCTGGGATCAAAAGGTGATGCAGGAGCTGGATAAGACGGCTCTCAAAGAAATGAAGGAAAAAGGCCAGATTAAAGCGGTGGCTGAGCTGTCTCTGGAGGAACGAATGAAAACGAGGAAGGAATTACTCCCCCAGCTAAAGGAATACGTCCAAAAGCATATGCAGCCGAAAGGCCCGGAAGCCTTCGCCAAAGCCCTGAAAGCTTTGAAGTTGGAATAAAGAGGAAAGTTCGGCCTGTCAGCCGGAAGCTCTTGCCGGGGCTCGGAGCGCTACCCACCTCTCCGGCCCCCCGCCCGGAAGGGGAAAGTTCAGGATGTCGTCGACTCTCTCGGGTTATACCTCTGCTCTGAATCGCCTGGGGAAAAACCTGGCCGGCGGGGGGCTCCTGTTCATGACCGGCCTGATCACGGTGGATGTCATCTTGCGCCGGCTTTTCAACGCCCCCCTCATCTTTGCCGACGAAGTCTCCGGCTACCTTCTGGTTTTGGTAACTATGCTGGGCATCAGCTACACGCTCCAGGAAGACGCTCATATCCAGGTTCGGATGGTTATCGACCATATTGCCCCCAAAAAACGGGTCATATTACATTTGGTGATGAGCACAGCTTCCTTGGCCTATGCTTTGATCCTTCTTTACTTTAGCGGGCAACTTACCTGGGAGAGTTACCATCTGGGTGCTTTCTCCCCGACTCCTTCCCAGTTACCCCTCTTTCCTTTCCAGATAGTCATGCCCCTCGGGTGCCTTTTCTTTCTCTTCCAGCTGATTATCGGGATGATCCGGTCCATATCATGGCTGTGTTCATCCTCGCCGCTCCCCTCCCCAGAAAAGGAATGAAACCCTATGGATTGGCAGATATATGGTTTGATCTTCATGGCCCTTCTTTTCGGCTTACTCCTGGCAGGAATCTGGATCGCGGTGGGTCTCGGCATGGTGGGTATTATAGGCCTCTT
The DNA here is from genome assembly GCA_029857975.1 of Deltaproteobacteria bacterium. Next base: position 3,371 of record JAOUFX010000202.1, read on the forward strand.
GATCGTAGATCCCTCCTCCATAAGAGGCGTGGGAGTCATAACCTGGGATACCCTGGAAAATTTCGTTTTAACGGCCGTGCCCCTTTTCATTTTCATGGGGTCCATCATCCTCCATAGCGGCATTAGCTCCCGGTTTTACAAAGGCTTGAGCACCTGGCTGGATTATGTGCCGGGCGGTTTAGCCCATTCCAACATTTTGGCCTGTACCATCTTTGCAGCCATTTCGGGCTCGAGCGTAGCCACGGCCGCCGCCATCGGGGCCATCGCCATTCCGGAGATGGAGGCCAGGGGATATAACCGTGCTCTTACTTACGGTTCGCTGGCCGCGGGGGGGACGCTGGGGATCCTCGTTCCCCCCAGCATCGCCTTCATTCTCTACGGAGCCACTATCGGAGAGTCCGTGGCTCGCCTGTTCATTGCCGGCGTGATTCCGGGGCTAATCCTTTCGGCCCTCTTTATCCTCTACGTGGGGATGCGAACCCTTTTCAGGCCTCAACTCGTTCCCCGGGTCGAAATCCGGGCCACCTGGAAGGAACGGTTTCGCGGCTTGTCGGCTATCTTGCCGATTTTTGCCCTCATGTTTGTGGTTCTCGGGAGTATATACCTGGGGGTGGCGACCCCCACGGAGGCGGCGGCTCTGGGGGTAACCGGCGCTCTCATCATCGCTTTCCTGTACAAGCGGCTTACTCGAGAGCTCCTTAAAAACAGCCTGAATGATGCCATCAAGACCAACAGCATGATCCTCTTCATCGTGGTGGGAGCCCAGATCATGTCTTACGCCCTGGTCACTGCGGGAATTCCCCGGGCCATGGTTGCCCTGATTACGGGGTTAAAAGTCGAGCCCGTGGTGATCTTCTCCTTCCTGTGCGTAATGTACCTGCTCCTGGGATGCTTTATGGATGCCATCTCCCTGATGCTGCTCACGCTGCCCGTGGTCTATCCCGTTATGATGGCTCTGGGATACAATCCCGTTTGGTTCGGTGTCGTTCTGGTCCTTCTCCTGGAGATTGGACTGATCACCCCGCCGGTGGGAATGAATCTCTTCGTGATTCAGGGAATGGCCAAGCAGCCTCTGGGTATTGTGGCCCGGGGAGCCTTCCCTTTTGTCATCCTGATGTTGATCATGGTGGTCCTCCTGACTCTTTCCCCCAATCTGGCCCTATGGCTGCCGGCCAAAATGATGTAAAAGAAAACATGGATAAATTTCCCCTTCTATTTCAACCCGGTCAGACGGGTAATTTGCCCCCTCATTCTCTCCACAGCAAAGGATTGAACCTGGTTTCCCGATCATAATAGTCTTCCTTCTCCACGCGCTTCAGGTAATTCACAACGATATAAGTGAAAGGAGTAACCAAAGCCTCGTAAGCCGACTTCATCAGCCACTGGCTAAGAATCAATTGCCCCAGGACAACCAGGGGGATCATTCCATAAAATGCCAGAAGGATAAAAATTCCCGAATCAGCCAGTTGGCCTACCACCGTTGATCCGATCGTACGCATCCACAAATGCCGCCCATTGGTGGCCAGCTTCATCTTAGCCAGCACAAAGGAGTTGAGGAACTCCCCCACCAGGTAGGCCACGAAAGATGCTGCCAGGATCCTGGGAGTAAATCCGAATATGGCCTGATAGGCCTGTTGGGAGGCCTGCGCAGATTCCAGTCCTCCGAGTTTCCAGAAGGGGGCGGGAGGAAGTTGGATGGAGAGCCCGATAACCAGCACCGCCAATAAATTGCACCCGAAGCCAGTCCAGATTACCCGCCTCGCCCGGGCGTAGCCGTAAACCTCGGTCAGGATGTCGCCGAAGATGTAGGAGATGGGAAATATAAGAATGGCCGCCGGCAGAAAGAATGGCCCCACGGCAATCAGTTTGACCGCGATGATATTGGAGAGAATCAGGCTGGTTACGAAAACAGCGGTGATGGTGGGAAGCCAGCGCTGCTTAGCCATCTTTCTTTTTATATTCCGCTTCGACGGTAATGGAAATCCCGCCCCGAACCCCAAAATCGGCCGTCACCTTGCACCAGCGAGGTTCCAGTACTTTTACCAGATCATCCAAAATCAGGTTGGTAACATGCTCGTGGAACACTCCCTGGTTGCGGAAAGACCAAAGGTAGAGCTTCAGGGATTTGGATTCCAGGATCTTCTCCTCCGGGATGTACTGAATGGTCAGCCTGGCAAAATCCGGCTGCCCTGTAGCAGGACACACGCAGGTAAACTCTTCGGTGTGCAGCGTTACGGTGTAATTCCGGTGCCGATGATGGTTAGGGAAAGTCTCCAGCTTTTTTATGGGCTTGGCGCGTCGGCCCAGCAGGGTCAAGTCTTTGAGGTCAGATTTTTGCGTCATTTTGGTCATCTTCATTTTCAATCTTAAAAGAAAAAATCCCCGCGGAGAACGGTTACGGCCTGTCCCCCGAGTACCACGCGGGGCCCTTGCAGTCGAAGCCGAATCACGCCTCCCCGGGGAGAAGCCTGGTAGGCCACGAATTCGTTTTTATGGAGGCGCTTTCCCCAGAAGGGCCCGAGGCAGCAGTGAGCGGAGCCGGTAACCGGGTCTTCGTTGACCCCTACCCGGGGGGCAAAAAACCGGGAGACAAAATCATAGCCGGGCGAAGAAGAAAGGCTGGTGACCATGACGCCCCGGACCGGCATGGTTCCCAAACGAGTGAAGTCAGGCCGCAGGTTGCGAACGATTTCTTCCGCATCGACCTCGACCAGATAATCAAACTGATTCTTGCCCAGATATTTAATCTGGACTCCCAAGGCTGGGGCGAGCCCCTCGGGTTCGGAAGCAGATTCTTCCGGCTTGGCCGGAAAATCCATTTCGATCCAGTCT
>JAOUFX010000203.1 GCA_029857975.1 Deltaproteobacteria bacterium
AAAGCGTCGTTTTGCCGGCGCCGTTGGCTCCGATGAGAGTTACGATCTCCCCTTTTTTCACTTCCGCATTCAGGCCCTTTAACACCTGGATATTCCCATACCCCGCCTCAATTTCTTTGACAATCAACATGGTCTTTACCCTTCCTCTCTACCCAAGTACGCCTCGATTACGGCTTCGTTGGTTTGGATCTCTTCGGGAGTGCCCTGGGCGATCAACTCTCCAAAATTCAATACGGAAATATAACTGCAAATTCTCATGATCACGCTCATATCATGCTCGATCAACAAAATGGTCTTCCCCTGAGCGCGGATTTCTTCGATTCTCTGCAATAGGTTCTCCGTTTCCGATTCGTTCATACCCGCCGCCGGTTCGTCTAAAAGTAAAAGCTTGGGTTTGAGGGCCAGCGCCCGGGCGATTTCCAAACGGCGCTGTTCTCCGTAGGCCAGGCTGGTGCTCATTTCCTTACGTTTCGTCCATAGGCCCATCTGTTTCAGAAGCTCTTCGGCCTGATCCAAGAGTTTTAGATCGCTCCGCCGGACTTTAAAAATGCTTCCCAAGCCCCACTGGGTGTGGATGTTTTGGGCCACCAGCACGTTCTCCAACACCGTCATGCTCGGAAAAAGGCGGATGTTCTGGTAGGTCCGGGAAATCCCCAGCCGGGATATTTCATGAGGCTGCAGCTTGTTCAGTTCCTTTCCCTCGAATTGAATGGAGCCCTTCGAAACCGGCAGAACTCCCGTGATCAAATTAAACAAGCTTGTTTTGCCTGCCCCATTGGGGCCGATCAGCCCATAAATTTTATCGGACCCCAAATGGATCGTGACATTTTCCAGGGCCTTCAATCCGCCAAAATGCTTGGAAACGTTTTGGATGGTGAGCAACTTAAGTCCTCGCTGTTTGGAAGAGTTTGTCAAATTTTTCGCCTAGGTCCCGGACCATCTTGCGGGTGATGATGCCCGAAGGTCTGAAGATCATCATGGCCACGAGAACCGCGCCGTAAAAAGAAAGACGCCATTCATGAATGAAGCGGAGGATTTCGGGAAGGATGCTGAAGATGACCGCTCCGACCACGGCGCCCCAAAATGTCTGCATTCCTCCCAGAAGCACGTACAGGAGAATCATAGTGGAGAGCAGGAAATTAAAGTTCCCCGATTCAATATAAAACATATAATGGGCATATAAGCCTCCGGCGATCCCGGCGATAAAAGATCCCAGCCAAAAGGCCCATATTTTATGCCAGACGACATCCAGCCCCATGGTGCTCGCAACTTCGGGGTCATCGCGGACCGCATCGAAGGACCGCCCCAGCCTGGATCGATCCAGAAGCCAGAAAAAAACAATGAAGCCCACGACCCAGGCATAAATCAAGAAGAGAGTGGACCCCATGGGCCCGCGAAATCCCGAGGCTCCCCCGGTGGGTTCAAAATTTAAAAAGAAGGTCCGCACCATCTCCCCGAAACCCAAAGTGGCCAAGACGAGATAGAGTCCTTTTAGACGGAGGGCGGGGATTCCGACGAGCAGGCCGATGAAACTGGAGACCAAAGCTCCGACGACCAGGGCCGGCATCAGCGGAATTCCCATCTTGACCGTGAGATACGCGGAGGTATAGGCCCCGATGGCCATGAAGCCGGCGTTGCCCACGGAACACTGATCGGTCATCAGGATCGCGTACACGCTCAACGCCAGAAGAATATTGATTCCCATCAATGCTATGACCCCTTCAGTATAGACGCTCATTTTTTTCGTTCCTCATTTTTCCTGTTGCACCGCTCCAAAGAGACCTTCCGGTTTAATCACGATAAAGAGAAAAAAGATTCCAAAGATGATGATGTCGCGGTAACTCGCGGTAAAATAAGCATCGTTCATTACCTCGATGACCCCGAGTGAAACACCGGCGATCATCGCACCTCGGAGATTCCCCAAACCTCCGATGACCATGGCCACGATCCCGATCAATCCCTGCCGGATTCCGATAAAAGGGGTAATCTGTAAATAAACCAGGGCGGTCAACACCCCGGCCACGCCGGCCAAGGCCGCCGAGGAAAAAAAAGTAAAACTGACCACGCGATCCGTATCAACCCCCAACAGGCTGGCGTTCACCTGCCCTTCCGACGTAGCCCGCATGGCTCGGCCCATCCGCGTTCGGCGGATGAAGAGATCCAAGGCTACCATCAAGACCAGAGACGTGGCCAAAATGATGATCTGGATGGAGGATATGACAATGGGTCCGATATGGAATTGGGCAATATCGGTCGTTTGAGGGAAACGGGAGGGTTCAGACCCCCAAATCTGGGTTCCGACATTTTGCAAAAGAATGCCGAAGGCGATGGTGCTCACCAAAGGCCCCAGGAAATGAGCCTTTTTTAGCGGGCGAAAACAGAATCGCTCAACCAGGATTCCCACGATGCCGGCCCCCGCCATGGCCAGAAGGAGAGATAGATATAAAGGAATGCCCAAAAAAGCAAAAGTGAGACCCAGGAACGCCCCGATCATAAAAACGTCCCCATGGGCCAGGTTAATCATTTGGAGAAGGCCGAGCACCAGGCTGTAGCCGATGGCAATGAGGGAATAGGTGCTGCCTAACATGACACCGTTTATCAATTGTTGAATGAACATCGAAGGCTCTCCAGAAAAGAATCGGTGGGGCGGCCCATTCGGCCGCCCGAAATTAAAATTTAAGATTTATTGAATCGGAACCCAGTTTCCTCCCTTGATTTCAAAGACGATGACTTCTTTGATGCCGTCGCCGACTTCATTGAAGCCCTTGCTGGCCACTCCTTTGAAGTCTCGGAGGGTTGTAAAGTATTCCATGATCTTAGTCCGATCCGCCGCTAGGTCTCCCGGTTTGTTGGTCACGCCCTTCTTCTGGATCGCTTCCACGATCATAAACACCCCGTCATAGGCGTTCACGGGGTAATAATCCGGCACCGCCGTGTATTCATTGGTATACATCGTCTTCTGCCGGTTCTGGTAGGCCTCGATGAATTTCTTGCTGGCCGGGGTGTCCACGCTCGTATGCCAGATCGTTCCGGAAAAAGTCCCTTCCACCGATTTGCCGCCGATTTCCGCTATATTCCCTTCCATGATCGGAGCCGTGGACATGAAAGGCTGCTTCATCCCTTGGCGGCGGGCTTCGGTGATGATATTCAGAGCGTCCGGGCCCAAAGCCCCCATTCCGATTCCATCCGGGTTCATCGCTTTCAGCTTGGTGATCTGAGCGGTGAACTGGGTGTCGTTGGTTTGGAAAGTCACCGGGTTATCTCCAGTCAGAACCTCAATCCCATTGGCCTTGTAGGCCTGGGGAAGAACGCCCGTGCCGACGGATTTCGAAACCGCGTCCTTGATGTCGGTGATGATGGCTACTTTCTTGATGTTGTAGCGTTTTTTAAATGCTTTAACCACCGCGTCCCCGATTTTATCCTCCGTGAGGGTATTCCGGAACGCGTAAGGGCGGTTGGCGGCTGCTAAACCCGGCTTTGAGGAAGCCACGCAAATCTGAACGATCTTGAGCCGATTGCCCAGGGGGAAGGTCGCTTCCGCTTCCGAACTGTAATGAGGGCCAACAATCGCGAGCACTTTGTGGTCGCCCACCTGCTTGCGCACTACATTCACGGCCTCCTGGGGATTGCTTGCCGTATCCTCAATGAAGAGCTTCAGCGGAACACCATTGACCCCGCCTTTGGCATTGATCACATCCACGGCCGCCTGGGCCCCGATAGCTTCCCGCTTGCCCACATTGGCGCCGTGGCCACTGATACAAACAGCCACACCGATACGGATCTCCTTGCCGGCGATTGCCTGAGCGGGGGACGATGATTGCCAAAGCAAGACCAGTCCCAAAGTACACAAAAGGGCGACCATGACATTTTTAATCTTCCTGTTCATTACCTTTCCCTCCTTTTTTAGTTTTCTCTTGGATCAAGAGACATGGCTTTGTGTAACGAATCAACTCTTCCCATGAGTTATTCCCCTGTTTTGTTTTCCCCGTTCCAGGCTGATTCCATTCAATATCGCGGCCTAAGTTTCTTGGATATCTGTCTTTTGAGACTTTTTTGGGGTCAGACCAACCCTGGGGAACGAGGAGAAATAGCCTCTTGCGGGCGTTAAAAAGTGCGCCCCCACACCACGGTTTTCTTCTTCTTTCCCGCAAGCTCCACCATCTCTTCCAGAGGACCGAAATTCATACACTGGGTCATGCAATGGTGGACACAGGCAGGTTTCTTCCCCTGCCTCACCCGGGGCATGCAGAAGTCGCAAAAATCAGTGGGGATCGGCACGTACTCGACGGCGACTTTTTCCTGCCCCCGGTAGGTTCGTTCCACGACCCGGATGCCCCATTCATCGGTCTTGAGGTCGTGCTCCTGTTTGCAGGCCAGTTCGCAGGAGTGACAGCCGCTGCACCATTCATAGTCAACGTATAATCCGTATTCCATCAGAGACTCTCCTTCTGATAGATCCCCTCGATGCCTTCCTCGGCACGGTAGACCTTGCAGAGGATCGATTTGTATTGGCCTCCCCCAAAGCCGCATTGGGCCTGAGTTTCATCGGGGATCAGCTGATTGACGTTCACCTCCCAAAGGCCGAAGAGGTCTTCCGCCCGCTTCTCGGGAAGCCACCAGCCGTGCAGCGTCTGCACGACCCTGGGATCGATCCCGTGAAAATACTTGGCTTTGCGCTTGCATCGACCATTGGGGCTCTCCACCCAAACCCAATCTCCATCTTGGATGCCCAAGGATTGAGCCGTGTCCGGGTGAATTTCCAGCACCGGGTGGGGTTCCAGTTCCCGCAGAGACTTAATATTGCGGTGCTCCGCATGGAAGAATAGCACGCTGCGCCTCCCCGTGGAAAGGATGAGAGGATATTCTTTGGCCAGGTCCGGCGTGCTGTACGGGCTCCAATGGGGCTCGGCATAATAGGGCAAAGGATCATATCCCCAACGCTCAAAATGGGTGGAATAAAGCTCGATCTTGCCCGTGGGAGTGTTGAACCCCGGCTTCCCATCTTTGCGCAAAAGGCCTTTTTCATGTCGGCGATAAGGCGCGGTGGGGTGGCCTTGGGGCGGGAACACCCAGCCCTTCTCTTTCAATTGGTCATAGTTCAGGCCCGAGGGTTTTAAGAAATCATCGAAGAGTTGCCGCAGGCTCTTCCACTTCAGGTTGGGATTGAACCGGTGGGCCAGCTCAAAGCAAATTTCCTCATCGGGTTTGCATCCCGGTACCTCGATGGCTTGCTGCATGGCATTCAGGGGGGTCCACCAGGCCCGGATTCCAGTTCGCTCGGCCATGGTGGCTGCGGGAAGGATGATATCGGCCAAGGCCACGGCTGTCGGGTTCATGAATAGGTCGACCACCACGATAAATTCGAGGCGGTTTAAGGCTTCATAGTATTTTCGAGGGTTGGCCGCGGAGGCCAGCATGTTGTTGCCGGCGATCCAAGCCCCTTTCAAAGGATAGGGTTCATCGGTCAGCATAGCCTTCAGAATCATGTCGGCCTGGGCTCTCCAGTGGAATTCTTTGACCATCGGGTAGACATCGACCCCGATCCGTTTGCGCATCTGCTCGGGCGGCATGACATCGCCGTAATACTCGGCGATGGCTTCTTGACTCATCGGGTAAGGTGGCACATCGTAGGCCATCCGGGCGATGGCCATTCCTCCGGGGACATCGATGTTTCCTGTTATGGTCCAGAGGTGGATGACCGCATTGCATACGATGGCCCCCTCGGCAGCCATATCTACGGGCACACCCCACTGGACGGAGGCCGGATGGCTGGTCGCGAAAAGCCGTGCCGCCTCGATAATCTTTTCTTCGGGGACCCAGGTGATCTGGGCAACTTTATGCGGAGGATATTCCTGGACCCGTTCTTTGAGTTGTTCAAAGCCGTGGGTCCATTTACTGACGAACTCCTTATCGTAGAGGCCTTCGTTGATGATGACATTCAGCAGGCCAAGGGCTAAGGCTCCGTCCGTCCCCGGGCGGAGCTGCAGCCAGATAGCGGCTTTGGAAGCGACCCAGGTGTAAATGGGGTCCACGACGATCGCTTTGGTTCCCCTTTTCATGCAGTCGATGATCCAGGGGGCCATAAAGCCATCGTTGCAGGTGGCCGCTGGGTTTTGCCCCCAGATCAGGGTACATTGCGGAAGGACAAACTCCGGATGATCGTACCGCTCCTGGAAAAACTGGGAGCAAT
>JAOUFX010000204.1 GCA_029857975.1 Deltaproteobacteria bacterium
TTGGTATGCTCTCTTCCAATTGTCCGGAGACAAAAGCCGGCCTTGGATCAATTTCCTCCCCAAAGAAGTTTCCTCATCCGTTTCAGAAGGGAAGGCTACGCCGACAATCATTCCCTTGTCGAACTGGACTTGAACGGTCCCTTTCTTATTCTCCTGAAGGTTTAAGATACCCGTTTTCTGCTGTTGTCCCAGGATCTGAAAAAGGTCGGTTAATCCGAAGTCTTTTAAGGAACCCGTTAATCCGGTATCCTTTGCGTTTTTATGCCGTTCCAAAATTAAATTTCCTTTCTTTTGAACGTAACCGGATTCGATACTGGACGAATCCGTAATAAAAGAAAAAAAGCGCAGCAGTAATGATTATCCAAAAAAGGTCAAAGGAAATATCCAAAACCACCGAGGTTGGAATCCACCCCCGCCAGAATATTACCTTCACCAAGAAAAGAATAAAAATAAACAAATAAACGATCCCCTCCTTAGAATTATTGCGCCAAAGGTGCCCTCCCCCGGGGAGGAACAGAGAAAACCAACGGATGAATGATTTTTGCCGATCCTGGTATCTAGCGACTTCTGCTCTCTTCTGCTTCACTACCTGGGGGTCAGGGGAGGTAGGTGCTGTGAAGGCGCTTACACACTGAGAACATTGATTCCCAAATACCATAGATCGCGTGCACCGGGAGCAGATCAATCTCCCGCATTTTTCGCATTTCCTAATCAATACCTTACCCCTAATGGCTAATTGAACAATTAAAAGCAGAGCCAGCATGCCCGCAGCCGCCTCTTCTCCGTATTTCAAAGGCACCTTACCCCAGAGGATCTGCCAGAAGGCTCCAGCGAATTCCTCTCGCTCAGGGGTTTCGGCAAAAACCCTTTTCCAGAGTCTCGAAAATTCGATGGTCTGGTCAATGGCCATGCGGTTCGGGTTCCGCGAAGAAATACTTGTATAAAAGGATGTCAGTTGTGGTCTTAGTTCGCTGGCCCGGCGAAATTCAGATTCGGCTTCATTCAGAAGAAGGTTCAAAAGGTATGCTTGCCCCAAGTTATAATAGGATTCCGTTTTGGCAGGTTCAAGTTGAATGGCCTTTTGATAAGCTTCTACGGCCTTATCCGTTCGGTTGGAGGCCAAATATATATTTCCCAAATTATTAAAGGCAGCGGAGGCACGGGGTTCTAATTGCGCCCATCGAAGAAAATGCTGCTCTGCCTCCTTGAATTTTCCCATGCGCTTTTCTATCAAACCGATTGCTTGCAGAATATCTGGATCTTGCGGGTTTTTTTTCTGCATCGCCAGCATTTTTTGTCGCAATTCCTCGTTGAACACACCGGTGTTTGCCTTCGCAATGTCAAAAATTCCGTGGCCTGTTAAGGATACAAGGAAAGCGGAATTAATGCGCACCCCGGTTGGCAGAAATAAAAGGGCCACCAGAAAAACCATAGTTACCGCACGGTCCGCCCGGTTTCCGTAAAACCAAAAAACCAAAAGCCATAAGCCCAATAACCACATCCACCCCCCACCCAACAACAAAGGGGTAAATAAGAGAAGGAGGCTCAAAGCTCCCAAGGCTTTACCATCCTTTTTCGCCCGCATAAGATGCTTTAAGTGGTGGGAAATAAAAGCATGATACTTGAAAAATAGAACCAAGGAAAAGATAGCCAACGTGAGAAGAAAACTGGAAAGGATCCATAGCAGCAGGTTGGCCAATTGAGGGAGGGCTTCTTCCAAATTATAAAAAGAAAGAAAAAAACCTCGAATCCACAGCCATATCGCTTTAGTAATATTTGTTAAAGAAGGAAAATCCTGAGACCACAGCCAACGAGCCCGGGCATAGGTAACCTGGGCAAAATCCGGAGCCATTTTTTCAGCATAATTAAGCAGGACGGGAATGGCCGCGTTTTTTCCTCCCTGGACTTCTCCTTGGCTTTCCCGCACTAGAGCAGCAGCATAATGGTAATGATTGCGAATTCCCTGGTTAAGTTTCCACTGGTAAAGTTTTTCCAGCTCACTTTGGTTTTTTCCCCACTCCCCCTTCCTTAAAAGATCGCGGTGGGTTTGCCAGATTTTTTCTCCCGCTTGTTTTTCTTTTTTCCCCCCTTCGTCAACTACCCCTACAGAAGTTGGAACGGGTGATGAGGTTTGAGCTCCAACGGGATCACTCCTCCCCAAAAGGAGGAAGACCATGCCGAGGAGCAGAAAAGGAAAAAGAAATTTTCCGCATCCCCGAATGATCTTTTCTGCTGACCGATAACCCGGGCGCAAGCACAAAATATTCGCCATTCCCTCTCTAATCAGTTGTGGGTTCAACTTGTTCAAGGTTAATTACAAGGTTGATAGAAAAACTTTTTTCTATCCCTTCAATCTCTATCGTTAGCGGAATCTTTAAACTTCCGGGAGGAAAAACATGGGGTTGGCCACAAGAAACGATTCGCATTTTTTCCGGTGTTGTGGGTTCTACTTTTTGCGGTTCTACTTCGGTTTTAAGGACCGGTTCCGGCCTAATTTTTTCGAACATACGACTGAAAATGGTCCGCCCGTTTGTTTTTTTCTTTTCCTCTTCAATTCTTGAGATAACCATTCCCAGGTCACTGTCTGGTCCGGAATCCCTTGATGCAAATATTTCTTTTCCCGGCATGGGACCCACTTCCGGGGATCTATCAGGGATCGCCATGGCTTGCCCAGGTGAAAAAATATCTTTTTCGGATTTGATTGTCTTGGCTAATCTCCCTCCAGCCATCACGGGAACCGCCTCACCGGGGGAAACGTTTTTTTCTGAACGAAGAGCTTTCGCTGGGGCTATCCCTTGACCATCCCGCGGCGACTCAAACCGACCTACGCCTTTTTCCCCTGTCGGCGTAGGCGCGGGCGATTTTTCCTGCCCCAATTCGTGCTTTCCCACAGGTTTCCTTGCTTCTACACCTTCCTCAATAGCCTTTAAAACCAGACGGCACGCCATAGTCAAGGTTTCAAATACCCCCTTGCCCGAGATGGCCACCGATTCAAAATAAGGAACGTTCAAGCGATTGATTTTTTGATTCAGTTCCTCCAGAGCCAAAATATTGGATAGGTCACGTTTGTTATACTGAATGATTAATGGAGTATTTTCAATCTGTTTTCCGTAATAGTGTAGATTTTCCTCTAGGTCTTTAAAACTTAATAAGTTATCTTCCATCCTTTCTTTTTGAGAATCGGCAACAAAGATAACGCCGTCAGCCCCCGAAAGAACTGCGCGTCGGGTGGCTCCGTAATAGACCTGGCCGGGTACGGTATACAAATGGAAGCGCGTCTTAAATCCCCGAACGCTTTCTAACTCGATGGGTAGAAAATCGAAGAAGAGGGTTCGCTCCTCGTTGGTGGCCAAAGAAACCATTTTCCCTCGTTGGTCAGGTTTTAGGTTCTGGTGGATGAGCTGAAGATTTGTGGTCTTCCCAGAAATACCTGGCCCGTAATAGACGATTTTGGCATCGATTTCTTTGCGTAAATGATTGAAGACCGCCATTTGCTTACCCTCCGGTCATATTTTTGAGCGATTTTTCCTCAAGTCATTCTTGGGGGTTAGGAAAACAGCCTCACCCTTGGTAGTTAAAAAATCTTGGTCCATCGCCGATATTTCTCTTAATAGTTGCAAAGCTTCCTCGGTTTTCCCCAATTCCTTATAGATCAGGCCCAATTCATATTTAACTTCCAGTTTCTTTGCTTGCGGAATTCCTTCCACCGCCAAGGCTTTTTCGAAAGCGCCGCAGGCTTCATTCCATCTGTTCTTTTCCTTGAAAAAAAGGCCCAGCATATTCGCTGCCTCAAATGGGTTTTGCTTTTTTTCAATCGCTACCTGAAATTGTTCCACGGCGTCGTCGAAAAATCCCATTTCCCTACAGGCTAAACCCATATAATAATTAAAATCAGGATAGGCTAAACTTGGGCTCGTAACAACTTTTAACTCTTTCAAGATGTCTTCAAATCCATAAACTTTCTCTAAAGTCGAAATTTGTTTAGACCCTCCTATTTCTACCGGGCTCTCCATTTCTAGCTCAGAGTTGAGGTCAAAGAAGTTCTTCTTTTTTCCTCCTTCGAAATCATCGCTTTCAGACCCTCCAGGCGTGTCGCTAAAACTTTCTCTGACTTCCGGCAATATTAGTACATCATTCAAATTTTGAACTTTCTCTTCCAACGCAATTTTGCGCGGGTCTAGTTCGGCCATTAAACCCATTATTTCCAGCGCTTTATCTTTTCTGCCTTGTTTATCATAATGATTTACCAGAATCCTATACTGGGCAAAAGCATCCCCTAAGAGCCCCATCCGACGATAAATATCGGCAATTTTTAAATAAACATGGTCCAGGGAAGGATCTTGTTTGGGGACTTGTTTGTAAATGGCCATTGCTTCGGCGTATTGATTGTTTTTGGCAAAAATTTCTGCCGCCAAAAGATATTCGGAAATCGCTTTTCTTTTTTCTCCTTTTTTTTGGTAAATCTCCGCCAGTTTAAAGTGAGCGCGAGCATTCCCAGGATCTTTCCCGACAGAATCCAGAGACCGTTCTAATGGGTTCGATTCTCGAACTTTTTCCTTTTTCAGAAATCTACTCAATTTATTAAGTAATTCCATTTGATTCCTGAAAGATTAGAAAATTTAAATTCTCAATAATAATCCACGAAAGCTTTCATCCTGCTAGACACTACTTGGGCTAAGTTATTCATAATTTTCAATCCCATCTTAGGGTCCCTGTTGACGAGGGCATAAAAATCTGGACTATTTATTACTAACAATTTTGAAGGACGAATGGTTACCGCCGAAGCCGTGTAGCGATTCGGAGGAACCAAAAAAGACCAACCCAAAATCTTGCCCGGAGTTTGGACAGCAAAATTAACTCCCTTCGCAAAACGAATAGAAATGGCTCCTTCCTCCAAAATAAAAAGTTTAATGGCCTTGGCTCCTTCCTCACACAACGTGCAACCTTCAGGCACAGTTTCTTCCTGACAAAATCGAGCGACGACTTGGAGTTCCTCGTCATTGAGCCCTTGGAAAATTTCAACGTTCCTGAGTCTTTCGCTTGGGATCATCTCCTCCTCCTTTTAAACCCGCACCTGAGCGTGACAGATTCATAGGGGTAATTTACTCAGTGAAAAATCCCCCGCAGGTTTTAATCAATCCCTAAAATATTTTCGGATATTTGCTTAAAAAACTTAAGATCAAACCCATGAATTTTTTCAAAAATCAAAAAAGATGTCTCTTCCCCCATTCCCTTGCGATTATATTTTAGTCAATACGGACCGAATCGTCAATTGATTTGCTTTTCTTGTCTTAAAACAATTGCCAACTTCAAGTTTTTTTTAAATAATTTGAATTGTCTTGAACTAATTTCCGGATGGCAGAAGAATGTGGCTTGGCAGTGATTTCAAGGTCCCAGAAAAAATTCATCTGGCTTGCAACTATGAGGCATATATCTCTCCTTAACTGTGGCGGGGGATCCTTCATTGCCTCTGAAGCTTTCTTTTCATGCCCCCCGCTGCGCTTTCGGACAGGCAAGCAAGGTTTTTATGGAAAGTGGATATCCCGGCGATGCTTGCCCTGCACCAGCACGGTACAGGGCTTGCGGCGCAATTTGCCTTTCTTTCTGGCCCCTTGGCAGGCTTTCATTAAAAATTTGATCAACTAATTTGGAGATGAACCTTATAAAAAACAGGGTAATAAACTGAGTTTAGGCAGGAATTTACCGGATAGGAAATTGCTGAGGTTAGATATTTTTAAAAATCTATCTTGTTGCCGGTTAAATCCTAAAAAAATGAAGGTTACTTTACTCCGGCTATCGACGGTGTTACGCGGACAACGCTTCTTGGATCCGAAGGGCGCTTCCGAACTCAGTATTCCCTTTTTTCTTCTTGAGGGTTTCCGGATGATCCATAGAAAAGTTATTTAAGCTTTCCAGGATCTGCTTTTCTCTTTCTATCGCTCTGTTAATATAATCTAACTCTTTCTCGACTTCTCCCCTCTTTTCTTCCGTTACTCCTTCTAACTCTAAAGTCCTCTCAAGTGCTTGCCGGGCTTCCTCCCACCATCCCTTTTCTCGAAAACACCAAGACAATAATTTGGCAGCTTCAAAAGGATTCTGTCCCCTTTCCAGAGCGGCTTGCAATTGTTCGACGGCTTCGTCGATGAAACCCATTTCGTGGC
>JAOUFX010000205.1 GCA_029857975.1 Deltaproteobacteria bacterium
ATGAATTTTATGTTATCTTAAGGAAATCTTTCAGAACTCAGAGGAGGATTGTTCAATGGTAACGGAAATAACTAAGGGCGTTTATTGGGTGGGGGTGGTGGATTGGGGCCTAAGGCTTTTTCATGGCCATGAACTCTCCACCCATCGAGGGTCAACGTACAATTCTTACCTGATTGTCGACGATAAGATCGTCCTGGTTGACACGGTCTGGGGACCTTTTCAGGATCGGCTTATCGAGAACATCCGGGAAATTATCGATCCAGCCAAGATTGATATCGTGGTTGCCAATCATTCAGAAACCGACCATTCCGGCGCCCTTCCGGCGGTCATGCGCCATATCCCTAATGCCACCGTGTTGGTTTCCAGCCGGGGCGAAGAAAGTGTCGAAGGCCACTACCACCTACCCTGGAAATTTAGAAAGGTGAAAACAGGGGAAAAGATCAATATCGGAAAAAATGACTTGATCTTCGTCGAAGCCCCCATGCTTCACTGGCCGGATAGCATGTTCACCTATCTTACCGGAAAGAATATACTCATGCCCAATGACGCCTTTGGACAGCACTACGCCACCACTTTTCGCTTTAACGACGAGGTCAACTCGGAAGAGTTATACGGGGAGGCCATCAAGTACTATGCCAACATCTTAACGCCTTTCAGCAACCTGGTCTTGAAAAAGATCGAAGAGGTTCTGGCCTTGAACCTTCCGGTGCAGATCATCGCCCCCAGTCACGGGGTCATCTGGCGCAAAGATCCGCTCCAGATCGTAAAGAAGTACCAGGAATGGGCGGCTCAAGTTCCGGAAAAGTCTGCCGTGATCCTCTTCGATACCATGTGGCACGGCACCCGGCGCATGGCTGAGGCGATTGGTGACGGCCTGGCTGCCGAAGGAGTCTCCTACAAATTGTTCCATATGGCAGTATCAGACCGGAATGACGTTATCACCGAAATTTTCAAGACCAAAGCCATCATTATCGGTTCCCCAACGCTAAACCAGGGGATTTTACCGACCCTTGCTCCCATTTTGGAAGACATCAGAGGTTTGAAGTTCCAGAATAAGATCGGCGCCGCTTTCGGAACTTATGGCTGGAGTGGGGAGGCGGTAAAATTAATCGAAGAACAATTCCAACGCTGTAAAATTCCAGTGGTTGCGCAGGGGGCGCGCGCGAAGTGGCAGCCGAAGCCGGCGGCCCTCGCTGAGTGTGCCCAACTCGGTCGCACCGTTGCTGGGGCCGTGAAGTCGGCATAATATTATTTCATTCGGGACGCAGATTCAGGCCGATAAACGCAGATCATGCTAACATGCTTGCTTAAAAAGTACTGGCCAGCCTTAAAAAGTCATTCCTGCGGAAACAGAGCCTGCCCCGTACTTGATACGGCGGACGGCGTGTGGACTCCCGCTTTCGCGGGAGTGACAGCTTTTTGGAATTTTTCCGCCGCCTGCTAATTTCTAAAAATTTTTGAATTTTTCTCTGGACTACTACCGTTCAAATTCTTGAAATTTTGTTAAGCAATCCCTCCCACCCTATCCCTCCCCCTCGAGGGGGGAGGGATAGGGTGGGAGGGGGTGATTTCTTTTGGTTGCGGCTCTGCCGCGCTGTGCCCTCGGTGGTGAATCGTCTTTTTTAGGTAGGAGTTTCCGTCCGGAAATATCTTATCTCGTTTTGCCGGGAGTCAGCGCAGCAGGGCGATGAGCGAAGAAAGGTCCTTTAATTCCCCAAGGCTTTGGTAGAGCTTCAGGATTGATAAAATGGTATCTTTATCTTTTACGGTCCGAGCCAGGGCTTTAAATTTATCCTCGACTTCATCCGTAGTCATTGGATTTTCCGGCGAGCCTTTGGGATAATCTACACGCCGCCAGAGGCTCTGCCCATTCTTAAGCACGATCTCTACCTTGCTGGCGAACCTTTCAGGATAGATGGCATCAATCTCCGGATCGAGCACGAATTCCACGCGGCGGGCCAAATCAAGGACCCGGGGGTCGGAAAAACGCCCTTTTTCGAATTGATCCACGAGAACATGCCCGTCAAGGAGACTGATCGCCGTGCAGTATTGCAGGCTCATTTGTGCTTGCAGGGGACCCAAAGGTTTATACTCGAACCCGCACTGTAGTTTGACCACCTGACTATTATGCACGCGAATTCGCTCGACGTCTTGGGGATCAATGCGGTGCATCTGGGCCAGTTCCCGGGTGGCGTCGATGGTTGAGTGGAGGCTTCCGCAGCAAGAATAGGGCTTGAGGACTACTTCCGCGGTTTCGAATTTCTTTCCCAGGCCGGCCGTCAACCGACCGAGGTCGAAGGAAGCGGATGTGGCCTGGCAGAAGCCGCCGTCTTTTGCTTCGAGAATTTGCGTTGGCCCCCGATATCCACTCCTGGCCAGGAGGGCCGCGATCACCCCGCTCTGCGCCGCCCTTCCGGGGTGAAATCGTTTACTCTCTGACCCGTCGGCAGTAAAAGCCCACAGCCCGGCGGATTGGGTCCCGGCCATTCCCAGAGCGGAAGCCATGTTCTGGGAGTCAAAGTGCAGAATCTTTCCGGCTGCCGCTGCCGCCCCGAAGGTACCGCAGGTTCCCGTAAGATGCCAGCCCTGTCTGCGCGAGGAGGCCGGTCCCGTTGCCAGGCTAACCCGGATCATGGTCTCGTAACCCGCAACCATGGACGTAAGAAAATTCTTTCCCGAGCTCCCTTCCCTCTCCGCCAGGGTCAGGGCCGCCGGCAGGACAGCGGCGCCGGGGTGAAGCTTGGCGTTATGGTAGTCGTCGAAGTCAAAGCTGTGGATCATCGTGCCCAGTCCCAGAGCCACATTGGCTGCGGGCCCGCGAAAATCATTGGCCCATAGCGTGGCTTCTTCTTTCCCTTCCATCTCTTTGACTAAGGAATTAACTTTCTGAGACCACTCCAGGGTTGAGCCGAAGAGCCCGCAGCCCAAAGAGTCTAAAAAAGCGGCCTTAATTTGTTCCAGGCACCTTGAGGGAATATCTTCATACTTCAACTCAACCAGAAATTCCGCCAGGGCCATCGTCGGTCCCATATTAATCCCCCTTAAGAAAGTGGCGAACCCTTCCGTAAGTATTTTTTTTCCAGCTGCTGATAATTGGCCAGTCCCGTGATCTGGTTTCTTCCCTCAAAGCTGATGATGCGGTCTAAATATTTCTCCGTCGTTCCGTCGCGCTTCAAAACAGCCATCAGCTCTTGGATGGCTTTGGCTGCGGCGCCAGCTGCCGACCTCGGATAAATGACCAGTTTGTAGCCCATATCCTGAAGCTCCTTGGCGCTGAGCAAGGGCGTCTTTCCCCCCTCGCTCAGGTTGGCCATCAGCGGCGCTGGGATAGAGCGGGCGATCAAACCCAGCTCCTCGGCTGATTCCGGCGCCTCCACGAAGATCATGTCCGCCCCGGCTTCGGCATAGGCCACTCCCCGTTCAATGGCTTCCTGCAGGCCTATTACGGCGCGGGCATCCGTGCGGGCAATGACCACTAAGTCTTGATCTCTTCGGGAATCCAGGGCGGCTTTGATTTTACCGATCATCTCTTCCTGGGAGATGACTTCTTTCCCGGAAAAATGCCCGCATCGTTTCGGAGCCACTTGGTCTTCAATATGCAGACCGGCCACACCCACTCCCTCGTATTCCCTCACCGTGCGCATAACGTTCAGGGCGTTACCGTAGCCAGTATCGGCATCCGCGATCACCGGGAGGGTGGTGGCCTGGACAATATTTCTGGCATGCGCCACCATCTCGCTCATGGTAAGGAATCCCAAATCGGGCAAACCCAGGATGTCCATGGCCGCCCCTGAACCGGTCATGTAAACTGCCTTAAACCCGGCCTGTTCGATGATTTTAGCGGTGAAGGCATTGTGAGCTCCCGGAGCGATTAATATCTCTGGATCTTGAAGAAATTTTCGCAGAACTTTCCTCGGGCCTGGTAGCGCTGTCATGCCATCCCTCCTAACGGCTTCCGGGTACCGCAACCGCTCCACTTCTCCCAGCTTGCCGTTCTTTCCGGTAGCGCGCTACGTGGAAAACGGCGATGATAAGCCCGATTACAATCCCGGCTAAATCGGTCATCCAGCCGGTCTTGATCAAAAGAAGGGCAGCGGCGAAAAGAAAAATACGTTCGGCCGGGAAGAGTCGCGTAAGGGTAAACCCCTGAATAGAGGCGGCCAAAAAAGACACCCCGATTAGAGAAGTAATGGAAGCCAGGATGATTTTGGTTATTGTACCATTCATGATCAAGGGGGGTCCGTAAATAAACATAAAAGGGACGATGAAGGCTGCCAGCCCTAAGCGCCAGGCCGTATATCCTGTACGCATGGGGTCGGCGCCGGCAATGGCGGCTCCGGCATAAGCTGCTACTGCCACGGGCGGAGTGATAGCTGAAATACAACCAAAATAAAAGACGAATAGATGGGCGGCCAAGGTAGGTACTTTCATGTCAACGATGGCCGGAGCGGCCAGCACAGCCAAAATGATATAACAGGGGGTCGCCGGAAGCCCCATCCCCAGAATCAGCGAGGCGATCATGGTCAGGATTAAAAGCAAAAAAAGATCACCATGGGCCAATTGGATCAAAACCGAAGAAAAGGTAAGCCCCAAGCCGGTGATCGAGACAATGCTGATCACAATCCCGGCGCAGGCACAAACCGCTGCTACCTGCAGGGCCCCGGTTGCTCCTTTGCGCAAAGCAGATAACAGTTTCCGCCCATCAAGGCGCGTGTTCTTCCGCATCATGGCCATGGCCACCGTGGCCAAAATGGTATAGAACCCGGCCTTCATCGGAGACCATTGCACAATCGCCAGTAGATATACCAGCAAAGCAGGGGGGATGAGCAGGTGCCCACCTTCGCGAATCACCCGTTTAACCCGAGGTTTCTCTTCCAGGGGAATTCCCTGTAACCCTGTTTTCGCCGCTTCCAAGTCGATGAATACAAATAGAGAAAGATAATAAAGAATGGCCGGGATGGCTGCGGCCAGGCAGACGCTTAGGTAAGAAATCCCGAGGATCTCGGCCATGACGAATGCCGCCGCGCCCATGACCGGCGGCATGAGCAATCCTCCGGTCGAAGCCACCGCCTCCACGGCTCCGGCAAAATGGGGGCGATAGCCGATGCGTTTCATCATGGGAATGGTAAAGGTTCCTGTTGCCACAACGTTGGCTACGGCACTCCCCGAGATAGACCCGAAAAAACCGCTGGAAAAGATAGCGATCTTAGCCGGTCCTCCCCGCACCGCCCCAAAAAAAGCGCAGGCCAAGTCGATAAAAAATTTTCCTCCTCCCGATTCTTCTAAAAATCCCCCGAAGATGATGAAAACGATAACGAAACTGGCTGAGACCCCCAGGGGCACTCCAAAAATTCCCTCGGTAAACAAGTAGTTCATCCCGATGAACTGGTTCAAGGGAATTCCTGGATGGTTGAGGATTCCGGGCATGTAAGGTCCGAGAAACCCATAGAGAATAAAAGCAATGGCAACTATCGGCAGGGCCATGCCTGCTGTTCTCCTGGTCGCTTCCAACACCAGTAGAGTAGCGATAATCCCCAGGGCAATATCCACCCCGGTGGGCTCAGCAATACGCACGGCCTCGGAGAGGGCTTCCCAATTCATGGTGATGTAAAGACAGGAAATCACAGAGAGCAAGATGAAGGCCCAGTCCATCAGTGGTACCTTCCTCCTCGGGGACTTGGCCACGGCTGGGTAGAGGAGAAAAATTAGCGTCAGAGCGAAGCAAAGATGAATGGACCGCTGGACCATGGCTGTGAAGACCATATACCCAGCCGTATAGAGATGAAAAATAGACATGGAGATGGCCACGATTGTGAAGAGGGTGGCCATGCTCCCGCTCAGGGCTCGCTTGCCTGCCTTTTCATCCTCTCGATCAAGAATGCCTTTGGCTTTTTTATGAATGTCCATTCTGCTCTTCGCGCCAGCAGATTATTTTAAATACCCTTTTTCCCGAAAATATTTTTCCGCCCCCGGATGAAAGGGAAGGATGTTCTGTTTAATTGTATTTTCGGGAGTCGATGACTTGGCCGCCACCATCACCGCCGTGAGGTCTTTATGATGTTCGGTAAGGGCCTTGGCGATCTGGTAAGCGGCTTCCTCGGGAAAATCTGCCCGGCAGACCATAAAGTGCCATCGTCCCACCCCGCGGGTTTCATAA
>JAOUFX010000206.1 GCA_029857975.1 Deltaproteobacteria bacterium
GATGCCCCCGCAAACCACGGCGGATTCGGGGATCGATGCGCTCAGCCACGCCGTGGAGGCTTACATATCCGTGCGGTCGAATGCCTACGCGGACGCCTTGGCTCTGGAGGCCATTCGCCTGATCGGAGGCAACCTTCGAAAAGCCTACGGCAACGGGAAAGATTTGGAAGCCAGAGAACATATGTCCCAGGCCGCCCTTCTGGCCGGTATCGCTTTCGGCAGTTCCGGACTCGGTGCCGTTCATGCCCTGGGGTATCCTTTTACGACTTTTTTCGGCCATTCCCACGGCAAGGGTATCGGAATTGTGATGCCGGCCGTCATGCGCTATAACAGCTCTGTCTGCGAGGAAAAATTTCGTCGGATCGCCGAGGCCATGGGGGAGAAAGTGGATGGATTCACCCTCTCCGAAGCCGCTTTGAAAGCGGCGGATGGGGTGGAAAAATTGATCAACGATGTCGGGATCTCCACCCGCATATCGGCCTATAATATCCCCGAGAGCAAACTTAAGGAGATGGCGGAATCGGCCATCCTCCCGAACGCCCGTCTGTTGGTGTCCAACCCTCGAAAGATGGGGGTGCCAGAGGCCCTTGAAGTATATCAAAAAATATATTGACTTCTTTCCTGCCATGTTTAAAAAAAATGATTCACAAACAAGAAGATCAAAAAAGATAAAATAGCTGGCAGCGGAGAGAGCGCAAGGAAAACGCCCAGTCCCGTGGCAATTCCCTTTGCGTCCCTAAGGATGCAGGTCCCGGCATCCCGCACACTTAGCCCCATAACTCTGAGTTGACGATCTCGTGAACCTTGTCACCTAGGTCATAGGGCGCGGAGTTGAAAGAGGAAAAATATTAAGGGAAGGAATCGACCGAGAGGATTTATTGAATGGTCTATCTGACCTTTGGCGAGATAATGCAGGAAGGAAGATCGAGTGTCGGGATGTTGTTTTATCCGTTGGCGGTAAAGGAGAGAGGGCGTTGGAGCGAGGTGCGCAGTATTTAAGGGTTACGACTCGGCGGTGAGTCGAGCAGAGAATTCTGATGAAGATGCAAAACTCCGCCTCTATCTGTAAGTTGCTTCAGAACCAAGGTCCTCTTCTTCATCAGGAATGCCTAGAGTACCAGCAGCCTCTTATTCCGGGGCCTCCTTTATCCTACTATATCCCGCCCCACTATTAGACGAGGAAGCCATAAAGTTATGTCAGGGAATACTGTAAGGATAGCCAGTGCAATCAGTAGTATGCCAATATAAGGTATAACAGCACGGTATATTTCCCCGGTGCTTATCTCTGGAGGAGCCACCCCCCTCATGTAGAACAGACAGAGACCAAAGGGTGGCGTCAGGTAACCTACCATTATAGCCACAATAAAAAGAGTGGCGAAGTGCAACAGGTTAAAGCCCAGGTCAACTACCGTTGGACAGACGATAGGAACGAGGAGTATTATGATTGCCACGGAGTCCAAGAACATACCCATGATTAGGATTAGCACCAGTATTCCTGCCATGATTAGCATGGGACTCAACTCTTGGCCAACCAATAAACTCCTCATCAGTTGTGAGGCTCCTAACCTCTGGTAAACAGCGGCAAATATTGACGCTCCAATGATAATCCACATCACCATACTGGTGACCCTGACAGTGCGGAAGCAGGACTCCTTCACCATCTTCCAGTTAAGCTGGCGGTAGATAGCAGCTACCACCAGGGTGCCAACCACGCCCACACCGGCTGCCTCGCTGGGAGTGGCGGCTCCGGTAAAAATAGACCCCAAAACACTGGCAATAACCAGCAGTGCAGGCAGCATGGCGATGAGCGAGGCGAATTTCTCCTTCCAGGAAGCCCTTCTCTCAGGTGGGAGGGGTGGAGCAATTTTCGGATTTCGGATAGAGGCCCCAATTAAATAGATGATGAACATAATGGCAATCATAATACCGGGCATAACTCCAGCTATAAAAAACTGCCCTATTGACATCAAGCTAAAAGTACCAAAGATAACCATCGTCACGCTGGGCGGAATAAGGATAGCCAGAGTTGCCCCTCCCATGATACACCCCATTGCCACAGACTTACTGTAGCCGCGGTCGAGCATAGATGGAAGAGCAAACAGTCCCAGAGACACTGCAGCGGCACCAGCCACTCCCGACATCGCAGCAATCAGGGTAGATACGGCTATTGTTCCGATTGCCAGCCCACCAGGGAGACGGCCTGACCACCGATACATCATCTCATAGAGAGCATCAGCCGTACCTGAACGCTGAAGCAAGTTTCCCATGAATATGAACAGAGGGACGGCCACAAAGATTTCCTTGCTGATTACGCCAAAGGTTTGGACAGCAACCACGTAGAGCCCCTGCGGGCCCCACAGCGCCCAGGCAAAGGCCACAGCAATAGCACCTAGGCTGAAGACCAAGGGAATCCCGAGAGCCAGTGTCATCAGGAAAAGCCCGAACATAAGCCCGGTAATAAGCTCAATGCCCATCTATTTCCTTTCCTCTGATAGCAATATTGAGGTCACGGATAAGTTTAGCTGCTCCCTGAAGCAGTAGCAGCAATGCTGCCAGCGGGATTACCATCTTAATGGGGTACAAAGGTGGGTCCCAGTATGTACCGGCCGTTTCCAGAATGCTTAGTGAATCCCACGCCATTCGTGCTCCCTGGTACAGCAATGTGCCGCAAAAGAGCCAGAAGGCAACCGAAGAAATCACCTCAATAATCCCTTGCTTTCTCAGGGAGAAGCCCTTGACAATTATATCCACGCGGACATGATCTCCCCAGCGAAGAGCACAGGCTCCGGATAGCATGAACCCCGCGCCGTAAAGGAACCACGATAGCTCGGGAACCCACCGAATCGGGTAGTTGAAGCCATATCTCGTTACCACATTGATAAAGACGATTGCGGTGCAGAGCAGGGTTAAATAGACGCACAACCAGCCAAACCAATCGCTCAGCTGGTCAACTGAATGCAGAAAGCGCTTCATCGGATCCGTCTCCATTTGGCTCAAGATTACCTGCCCCAAGGGGCAGGTAATCTTGAGCTTAATCTATTGCCTACCTCAGCGGCCGGGCTCTTATCTCCTCCATTAGCTTCCGCAATATCTCTATCCCCTTAGCCGCGCGAGGGCCCTTGGCCGCCACCTCTTTCCAAACTTGCTCTTGCAAGTGGTACACCTTTGCCCTCTCCTCCACGGGTATCGACGTTACCTGAACACCATACTGCTTTTTCATTCTCTCAATAGCCTTCACATTCTCGATCGAATACGTCGTATAGTAGCGGTAGGCCGTATCATAGGCCGCGAGCTCAATGATGCGCTTCAGGTCGTCAGGCAACGCCTTCCAGTTATCCAGGTTCCAAAGTAGATTACCAGCCCTTTGGGGGCCCAACCAGGATGGAAACATATGATACTTGGCAACTTCCATGAGCTTCAAATCCCAGTGCACTGCCGGCCCGGCATACTGTAACGCATCGATGGTGCCCATGGCCAATGCGCTATAGAGCTCCTCCAGAGGTAGAGCAACCTGTGACACCCCCAGTTTCGTCATCCAGATAGCGTCGACACCGGTAACCCTCATCTTCAGGCCTTTCAAGTCAGCCAGAGTGCGGATTGGCTTTTTCGAAATTATGTTTCCTTGGGCACCGTCAGGGAAGTTGCAAATGAACCAAGCGTTGTGCTTAGCATAACCTTCCTGTAGTACCCCCATTAACCCTTCTTCTCTCAAGAACCTCATCCAATCCGAAAACTCCGCGGGACAACCAGGCATACCAAAGTCAATGTATGCTTCGGGAAGAATGCCGCCGTAGTAAGCCCCAGCAGTCATGCTCGCCTCAAACATCCCTTTGCCCAAGGCGCTGAGGATCGCCGGTGAGGGGCTGAGAGTCCCGGGAGGGAATACTTCGATGTCAATCCTGCCTCCAGACATTTTCTTGACATCCTGAACGAATTCCACGTCACACACCCTGCTGGGCAGGCTTCCCGGAACATAAATGGATTGCATCCTGATCTTATATACCTTCTCGGGCTTGGGAGCTGGGGCTGCTTCGGCACGACCAAAACCCAAAGCCAACACAGAAACCACTAATATCACGCTTACAACAAAGGCCATCTTTTTCATCTCTTTCCTCCTTTTCTACTAATTTTTGCCCTTGAACCTTAATCAGTTCTCATCATAGCGCATTACCTCCTCTCTAAGGCACTTCCTGTTATTTACCAGACTGCCAAATTTGATGTACTGATCTTTATCCATCCAGATGAGATTTCATATTTTTTAGGGCCAACTACATAATTATCAGATCTTCTTTTGTTCTTTTCTTAGCAGCGAGTTCAGCGACCATTCCTTCAATTCCAATCCTCGCTTCAAAGAGATCTATATGGACTGATTTTCTGATGTTAAATAGAAGGCTGAAAGGATCATTCTGCCAATTAAAATGATAAGAACTCGCTTTTGGTTGGGGGAATAGTACCAAAAGCGGAATTGTGTGTCAAAGAAAATTTTGACCATACAGCTTTTCGGGGTTTACTCTCCCAGTGATTTATTTTAGACTTAAGCCAGCCAAAAAACTGCCTTCCAAGAAAGGTTCTTTGATCTGTGAAATCGATCCCCAAAGGATTTAAAAACCAAGAAAAACGCTTCCACTGTTCAGTCCGCTTGCCCGGAAAAAGCGAAACCGGGAAGACTTCGTGTGACCCAAATATTAAGCTTCAGGGAAGGAATCCATAGCGGCTGGTGAAAGAGGCGGAGATCCTTGCTGAAATCGGGAGGATCATCAGTTCTTCTCTCAATATTGAAGAGGTTTATCAGCAGTTTGCCAAGGAAGCGAAAAAGCTGATTCCCTTCGACCGGGTCGTCGTCAACCTTCTGAATCCGGACAAAAAAACGATCACGGTGACTTATGTGGCCGGATTGGAAATTGAAGGTTTGGGGGCCGGTGATGTTTGCTTCTCAGGGCTTCACCGGTTTTAGATAGTCGAGAGCATTCTTTTGGTTTTCCTCCGTCTGTTTCTCAGTGTAGGCAATATTAGGGACCTCGGCCCCGGCCACTTTGGGAGGAATCATCGGAGACAGTACTTGTAGCAGAATAACTTCTGCCTGTACCTCCGGTGATAGCTTGGACACCAAATCCTCGACATAGGGCAAAGCGGATTCACCCACTAAGGAACCATCCAATGGAACAAGAATTCTCTCCTTCATTTCTCCCTCCTTCTCTCCAGCGTTATTTTTAGAGTGAAAAGAAAGTAATAGAGTGATAGTGATAAGAACTCGCTTTGGCTTGGGTTGAATATACCAAACTACTACTCATTAGTCCTTTGATAACTCGGCCATCTTCCGCCTATAAATAAGACCCGCCGCTTTCCATCCCCTTCTCACGGAAGGTTTGGCTTTATCGGGAGTTAAAATAAAAGAGCCTCCAAGAAGGTCACGACCTCCTAAGAGGCTTTCATATTGGCACCTTCCGGAAACTCCTTTTCATACGCCACTCCAGAAGGTTAGAGGTTTTGTTGATGGGTTAACTGGGCTCGGGACGGAAATGACAACGACGACAATCAAAAAATATTCTTATACTCTTATACGAATAGGTGGTCAAGGGGAAATATGCCTTTGAAAATAGCCTTGGTTTCCAAGCCCAAATTGATGACTTGCGTTAGGAATCTTCACCCTTGAGCCAAGATTGTCAACCTGCATATTTCGGAATGAAAGTCTTGAAATCCTCTCTCTTTGTCAGCCACCCACCCGATTTCCATCCCAAGCCTGCTGCGCAACAGGCGGAAGATTTCAACCAACAATCCTCATATGCTACCGCCTGGTCCGTGAGTCTATTGGCCTACTTGCCTTGAAATCGTAGTAACCATTTCTCCCAGTATTGTGTGGGGAAATGCCTCTTCTCACAAGGCAAAATCATGGAGGAAAGGGTGTGATAAGAAGCAAGGTCATTCCCGCCTTTTGTTCCCGCAGAACCTCAGAAGGGGGATGAAGAATCCGTTTGGAAACAAAATGTTAGTTTGGTCGAGTTCATTGCCGATTAAGACCAGTCATAAAAGGAATAGTAAACGCCCATGACCAATCCTTGGCTACTAACTACACCTATGAGTCTTCAGCCTATGACCGCTTTGAAGGTCAAGAATTACTGGTTGAAAGAGTGGATAACGGAAGAGTTC
>JAOUFX010000207.1 GCA_029857975.1 Deltaproteobacteria bacterium
AACCTACATCAAGACCGGGATCAAGAGAGATGGAACCATTGTTGCCCAGCAGATGAAGGTCATCGTGGACAACGGCGCTTCCTATGCTGCGGTCCAGGACGGCCGGATGGCCGCCTCGGGAGCCGTTTGCGTATACCGCAACCCCAATTTCTTTATGGATTCCTATGGCGTGAACACGAACACCCCCTGGGCCGGCGCCTACCGGGGCCTGGGAACCCCGCAGGTCGTCTGGGCCATTGAATGCCAGTTGGATATGCTGGCCGAAAAGCTTGAAATGGACCCTGTGGAACTGCGCCGCAAGAATGTTTTACACAAGGGCGAGAAGAATGCCTACGGGGAGGAAATCGCCAGCATCGGGGTCATGCAGTGCCTCGAAAAGGTCGCCCAGGAGATCCAGCTTCACCAACCTTCAACACAAGAGCCAGGGCCATGGCGGAGAGGAAAAGGGGTGGCCATGGGCGGCAAGCAAAACACCCCTCGGGGGCGATCCGAAGCGGAAGTTTTGGTCCATGAGGACGGGACGATTGAAGTACTTTACAGCGCCGACGAGCAGGGAATGGGATCCGAGACGGTGATGGCCCAGATCGCGGCCGAAGAGTTTCGGGTTCCCATCTGCCAGGTGAGGGTCAAGCGCGGCGATACCGCCGTTACCCCTTATGATACTTTTTCGGCCTCCAGTTTTACGACCTATAACACGGGCAATGCCTTGCGCCTGGCGTGCCGGGATGCCCTCCGGCAGATCCTCCAGGCCGCCTCGCAAAAACTGGAAGCCTCCCTGGATGACCTTACGCTGGAGAATGGGAAAATCATGGTGCAGGGATCACCGGGGATGGATCTGAACAAATTATTCGAACCTTTTTCCATGTTTACTCTCCAGGGAGGACCCGCGCTGAAAAAGGGGACCCCGGTGCGGGGTTGGGGTGTCTTCGCCCCTTCTCCGGCGGTTCCCTGGGATCCCGAGACCGGCTTGACCCCCAGGATGTGGAACTGGTATCAGTATAATGCCTGCGGCGTCGAGGTCGCCGTCAACACCGAAACGGGAGAGATCAAGATTCTTCGAGGGGTCCTCACTGCGGATATGGGTTTTCCCATCAACCCGAAAATGTGCGAGGGGCAGATGGAGGGAGGGTTCGGCATGGCCATCGGAGCCTCTGTGCTGGAAGAGTACATTTTCAGGGATGGCCTCATGATCAACAGCAGCTTCGGAAATTATCGCATTCCCACCTTTCGGGAGATGCCGCCCCGGGCTCAATTCAAATCCTTTTTTGCCCCCGACCCCCTTCCCGACGGCCCCTGGGGATCGAAGGGTATCGGGGAAGCGACCATGGTCACCGTCGCCCCGGCTATCGCCAACGCGGTTTACGATGCCGTGGGCGTCCGCCTGCGGGACCTGCCCATGAATCCCGAGCGGGTCCTGCAGCACCTCCAAATGGCCAAGGCCCCTGCCTCTGCCTCTGGCCATCCCCCAAGACGAAGAGGGGGGAAGTGAACATGAAACAGAAAATCGAACTTGAGGTGAACGGGAAAACTCAGGAAGTCTTCGTGGAACCCTGGAAGACCTTGCTGGAAGTCCTGCGGGAAGACCTCGGCCTCACCGGGGTCAAGATGGGCTGTGGCGATGGGAACTGTGGGGGCTGTACGGTGATCGTGGATGGCCAAGCGATAAAGAGCTGCCTGATGTTAGCCCTGCAAGCCAGGGGGAAACAAATTTTAACCATCGAAGGCTTGGGGAGTGCGGAAAACCTGCACCCTCTCCAACAAGCTTTCATCGATCATTTTGCCGTGCAGTGCGGCTACTGCACGCCAGGCATGATTATGGCCGCCAAAGCTCTGCTGGATGAAAAACCCGAGGCCACCGAAGAAGACATCCGAGAAAATCTGCACGGCAATATTTGTCGGTGCACAGGCTATGTAAAGATCGTGGAAGCCGTCGAGGCGGCCAGGGATCGGATGAAGAAGAGGTAGAAGGGACATATGAAGTTTGAATACTGGGAGCCCGATTCTATTCCAGCGGCCGTTGCCCTGCTGGAGCGCTACCGGGAGAGAGCCAAAATCCTTGCGGGGGGAACAGACCTCGTTGTCCAAATGCGGCAGGGGATTATGCGACCTGATGGCGTGATTCACATTGGCCGGATTCCGGAGCTCAAGGGAATCTTGCCGAAGGTCGAAGGGGGAATACGGATCGGGACCTTGACTACAATGCGGGAGATAGAAAAATCGGAGATCTTACAATCCGGCTTCGATATTCTCTGCCAAGGAGCAGCCCAGGTCTCTTGCCCTCAGATCCGGAATGTTGCTACTTTAGGAGGGAATACCTGTAATGGAGTCCCCTCTGCGGATACCGTTCCAACCCTGATGGCCCTGGGTGCAGAAGCGATCCTTATGGGCCCTGCCGGCGAAAGAAGCGTCCCCCTGGAAAAATTTCACAACGGGCCAGGCCGTACGATCCTGAAGGGGGATGAAATGCTCTTAAGGTTTGAAATCCCTGCACCGCCGCCTTTTACGGGAGGTTGTTACCTCAAGTATACACCCCGCGGAACTTTTGAACTGGCCATTGTGGGCGTGGCCGCGCTCATTACTTTGAACCCGCGCGACGGACTTTGCGAAAATGCGCGGTTAATTTTAGGAGCCTGCGGCCCCACCCCGCTCAGGGTGAAAAATGCCGAATCGATTCTTTTAGGAAAGCGGAGGGATAAATCTCTTTTCGCCAGGGCGGCCGAAATAGCGGCTGGCGAAGCTAAGCCCAACCCCGGCGTTTCCGTCCGTGCTTCCGCACCTTATCGGAGAGAGATGGTCAGGGTATGGAGTCGGTATGCCCTCGAAAAGGCATGGCAAAAGGCAGAAGCTGGCCTTGTTTAAGCAGATAATTTGAAGTAAACAAAGCAGGGAATGCCTGATCATATATCCTGGCGGGAAGATTTCCCCAACTTTTTTAAATTTTCCGATCATCTCCAAATTAGTTGAGGGCTAAAGAGCTGGCGTATTGAAAATGGGCAGTGATTTCGGGGTCCCGGAAGGAAAGCCATATTACTTGCAATCTGTCTTTCCTTCGGGGCCCTTGGCAGGCTTTCATTAAAAATTTGATCGACTCATTTGGAGATGAACCAAATTTGATGATTTCGTAAAAAGCCAAAATTGCGATGGCAAAGTAAAAAGCTCCAGATGCAAGGCGCGCAAAACCTGAGGAGTGAGGCGTACTTACAAGGTACGCTGCAACGACGAAGGTGAAGCGCAACGCCGCAGATGGATTTTTTACGAAGCCATCAAATTTTCATAAAGGAGATCGTGGAATGTCAGCTGTCCCCGGAATCATTCAGGTTGGTCCTGACAACCGACTGATCGTGCCCGATGGCGTAACCGTTCCTTTCATCGAAGGAGATGGCGTTGGACCCGACATCTGGAAAGCTGCGGTGGAAGTGTTCAACGCGGCGGTGGCGAAGGCCTACCGTGGAAAGCGAACGATCCATTGGACCGAAGTATTCGCCGGGGAAAAAGGGTATGCCCAAACCGGGCAGTGGCTCCCGGAAGAAACTCTGGAGAGTTTTAAAAAATATCGTATAGGGATCAAGGGTCCCCTGGGAACACCGGTTGGCGGCGGCATTCGCAGCCTCAACGTGGCCATCCGCCAGCAACTCGATCTTTATGCCTGTATTCGGCCGGTTAAATACATACCGGGGGTTCCCAGCCCTCTTAAGGAGCCGGAAAAGGTCGATATGATCGTCTTCCGGGAAAACGTGGAAGACCTCTACGCCGGCATCGAGTGGCCGTCAGGGACCCCCGAGGCGGTCAAGGTGATCGAGTTCCTGGCCAAGGAGCTGGGCCAGAAAATCCGACCCGACTCGGCCATCGGCATCAAGCCCATGAGCCCCTTCAACTCCAAGCGCCTCATCCGGAAGGCCATTCGCTGGGCACTTGAATATCACTGCCCGAGCGTGACCCTGGTTCACAAGGGAAACATCCTGAAATTCACGGAAGGCGCATTTCGGGACTGGGGTTATGAACTCGCCGGAGACGAGTTTGCCGGCCAAACCATTGCCGAAGCGAATCTTCCGCCGGACGGCAATGCCGGAGGCAAGGTGGTGATCAAAGATCGCATCACCGATGCCATGTTTCAGCAAATCCTGCTGCGGCCCGATGAATACAGCGTTCTCGCCATGCCGAATCTCAACGGGGACTATATGTCCGATGCCCTGGCCGCTGAAATTGGCGGGCTGGGAATGGCCCCGGGGGCCAACGTCGGCGATGGTTTAGCGGTCTTCGAAGCGACCCACGGTTCAGCTCCGAAATACGCCGGCCAGGATGTGATCAATCCCGGATCGGTGATCCTTTCCGGCGTTTTGATGTTTGACTACCTGGACTGGAGGGAGGCCTCCGCATTGATTCGGACCGGTATCCAGAGAACCATTCAGGCCAAGATCGTGACTTATGATTTAGCGCGCCAGCTCAAAGGAGCGACCCGGGTCAGATGCAGTGAATTCGGCCGGGCCATCATCGAAAACATGGAATGAACGCAGGAGACTAAGGAGGGGGGCAAGCGGGTTCCGGCAACGATAAAAATTTTTACCAACCGGTATCTTTTTTTGGTTTTTCCAGATAAGAAGAAGAAATAGCTCCCAACAAGGAAACACCGCTGGCCAAAAGAAAGGGCACGGCGAAAGAATGAGTTGCATCGGCAAGGTAGCCTCCCAAGGCTGGACCCAAGGCTTGGCCGATGCCGAAGAAAAGGGTGATAAAGCCCAAGCCGGCCGGGGCGAGTCTTGGTCCTACATAATCTCCAGCTGCCGCAGCCATAATCGTGGGTATACTCCAGGCGGTGAGACCAAAGATCACTGCCGAAAAATAGAAACCGATCGATGATTTTATCAAGGCCAGAACGGCATAGGCTACCGCCAGGGTAAGATAAGCAAGGGCCAAGCCATATTTTCGGCCAAGGAGATCGGAAATTCCGCCCCAGATTAACCCGCAGAAAATGCTCAATCCTCCCAGTAAAGCCCAAAGCGCCCCAGCCTGAGCCTGGCTCAGTCCCATCTCTTTAATCAGGAAGGCGGCAAAGAAGGTCATATAAATGATGTAAGAGAATCCATACATAAAATAAACGAGCCCAAGATACCAAACCTCCCTGACCCGATAGACCAACCCCCAATGCAAAGCTTTCGCTTTCCCCGCTTCGGCCACAGGCTTGAAGGGAGTATCTCCTTCCCCGCACCCTATGGGAGAAAGATCTTTTTCATCAGGCTGACTTCGGATAAAGGTATACACAATACCGGAGATAAGAAGCACGGCACCCCCTAAATAGTACCAGCAGAACCTCCAGCCTTCAGCCCCATAGGACTTCAGAATGTAAGGTACGATGAAACCCGCAATCAGCGTGCCCGCTCCGATACCGGCAGAAACGATTCCGGTTGCCAACCCCCTTCTTTTCATGGCAAACCAGGCTGAACCCAGGGCCATGGCCGGCACATACGCAGCCCCATTGCCGAAACCGGTCAGGAGCCGCATCACAAAGGCAAAACCGAAACTTTGGGCCAGACCGGTAATGATCATCGTTACACCCATAAGAATGAGGGCCAGGGTGATAACGATTCTGGTACCGAATTTCGCAGCCAGAAATCCCCCGATGATGGCCAAGGTGAGATATCCAATGAAATTGCCCGTCCCCAAAAGCCCCAGCTGGGCGTAGTTGAAATGGAGGCCGTCCTTCATGGAAGGAAGGATTAAGGTATAAGCCATCCGTCCGAATCCGTGGGCACCGATGGCCGTCAGCATACCCATGGCCATAACGATCCAACCGTAATGAATCCCAGGGCCTTTTCCAGCATTTTTTCTCATGGTGACGGTTTCCTAATTCTCCGCATCAATCCTTAAATCGATCCGCGGTCTCCGCTGAAGACCCGCCCTCCTGAGCCTGCCTCTTATAGCCGAATAGTTTTTGGGCGTTTTTCCCTAGAATGCTTTCTTTTTCTTCGTTGGTGAGGTCTAAGCCTACCATTTGCTCCAAAGCGGCCATGGGATCAAACCATGGCCAGTCAGAACCGAAAAGGACACGGTGCACACCTAACTTACGAATCAAGGCGGCAGCCTCGGCCGGGGTAGAAAATTTACTCTCTCCTTCAATTCCAGATATTATAGCGGAG
>JAOUFX010000208.1 GCA_029857975.1 Deltaproteobacteria bacterium
AGGCACGATAGGGTTTACATCTATTTTTAAAGAATAGGAAGAAAACCCTATGGCTGCGGAAAAGCTCGAAAATCTACAACGGGTTGTAGAAGGGAAAAAGGTGCTGATCCTTACCCATAACAATCCGGATCCTGACGCCGTAGCTACCGGGTGGGCCTTGAAATTTCTTTTGCAAAAAAAGTTTAAAGTAAATTCCGTACTGGTTTACGAAGGTCTTATCACCCGAGCCGAAAATCAAGCGATGGTTCGCCTGCTAAACATTCATATCAAGCCATTAGAGATGGTCAATGCCCACGATTTTAACGCCATCGCCTTGGTGGACACTCAACCCGGAGCCGGAAATAGCAATCTGCCATCGTCTGTCCAGCCTTCCATTGTTATTGATCACCACGGATTGAGAAAATCCGCACCAGGAGTAGATTTTGCCGATATTCGGCCTCATTACGGGAGTTCAGCCACCATCTTGACCGAGTATCTCTTCCAGGCTGCCCTGCCGATTTCGCAGAAAATGGCGACCGCACTTTATTATGGGATTAAGACCGATACCCAAGGCCTCGGGCGATATGCCCGGGAGGAAGATTACCAAGCGACGATTCGATTATATCCCAAAATCCAAATAAGATTATTATCGCAGATAGAATACCCGGAATTTTCAAGGGACTATTTTGAAGATTTTGACAGGGCCCTCCATATTGGAGAAATCTATGGGGATGTAGTTTTGTGCGATTTACCGTCCATGATCAAGACAGATATGGTAGCCCTTATGTCGGATTTTTTTCTTCGACTTTCCGGGGTGCGCTGGAGTTTTGTTATGGGGATGGACGAAAACTGTTTAATTTTTTCCCTCCGGGCCAAACACTCCAACCAAAATGCCGGTCGCCTGGTGCGAAAAATTATCAGAGGATTGGGGTCCGCAGGAGGGCATCAGATGATCGCAGGAGGGCAAATCCCCATTAAGGGATTTACCTTAGAGAAAAAGGAGAAGATGCGTCAAGACCTGGGGAAACGATTTTTGAAGATGGTAGGTCAAGAAAGCGCAGAGGGAGAAAAACTCCTTCACCGCTAATTTCGCAAAAAGTCCCTCCTTAGGTTTCCGCAATCAGTTTGACTCTTTCCACCTTATCCAGGTCTTTTTGATACAACCTTGAACCGAGGTAAAAAGCAACGGATGAGAACAAGGGCATTACACAAGCCGCCTGCAGGGCCACGGTAATCCCGTACCGGTCTGAAAAGGCGCCGGTTACGATGGGGCCGAGAGAACTGCCCAGTAAATTTTGCGCGATTACGCAAAGCGCGTAGGATATGGCCCGCAACCCCGGATGGACAACATCCTGGGTAACCGCTATGGCTGATGAGGCCCAGGCGATGGAAGCAATCCCTCCCAATAGAAAGATGCTATATTGAACGGACCCGCCAGAAAAAAAATGAAGACCGACAAAAAATAAGGCAGCGGCCATAAATGCTGAGATGGCAGCAACCAACAGCCTGGCCTGAACTTTCTTTTTCATCCACCGGTCCGCAATCCACCCACCAAGAGGCGACCCGATAATGGCGGTCAGCATAATTCCGCTGGTCAGAAGAGTGGCTTTTTGTAACGGCAGGTCATGAACTCTTTGAAAATAGGTGGGCAAAAAGGTTGCGTTGGAGATGGTTATGAACATCATCCCTATGAATCCGAGGTAAGTCAGTAAAAGGGAAGGAGTCCGGGTAAAGATGCGTATGATGTCCATTTTGGTCATCTTTACCTTCACCGGCTCGGCCGTTTGGCTTTCCGGGACGTGGGAAAAAGTTTGCTCAAGGCCGATGGTTTTGTAATCTTTTACGAAAAAAAACATGACGGCTACGATTAAGCCGGGAAGGGCCACGATTCCGAAAGCATGCCGCCATCCCCAATGAGTGGCGATAACCCCCCCCAATACAATGCCGGCCGCCATGCCGATGGGAATAGATGAATTCCAGATTCCCACCATCAGAGCTCGTTTCTTTTCCGGGTATAAGGCGGAAATCATGGCCGTTCCGCCGGGGGCATAACCGGCTTCTCCGAGCCCGATCGCGGTTCTGGCTACAAAAAGCTGGCCGAAATTTCTGGTTAGGGCGCAGGCGGCCGTGGCCCCACTCCACAATACGGCCATGATGCCGATGCTTTTTTTGCGGCTCCAGCGGTCAATCATAATGGAAACGGGGAAAGAGAAGATTACGATAGCCCAGTAAACGGCCGATACCAGGGCACCGCATTGGGCATCATTTAACCCCCATTCTGTCCTTAAAAAGGGAAACAGGGAAACGACCACCATCCGATCGAGATAGTCAAAAAAATAAAGCAACCATAACAAAATGAAAATATAATTGGTGTAACCCTTGGAAAAAAGATATCCCTCAGGGAGAGAAGTTTTAAACACGGTTAGGCCTCCTCCAGTATGATTTACTGGTTTTCCATAGAAAAAGAATTCTTTAGAATCGGAAATCCGCAATAAATGGTTCTACCTAAAAAAGGCGATTCACCACAGAGGGCACAGAGGAAATTATTCTCGGTGTTCTCTGTGGTTTAAAAGAATCGCTCAATTCAGGTTCTATTTAAAAAACTTCGATACATCAAATCCTGCCACCATGGCCAGGGCGATGCTGCCCGGGCTGATAGGTTTGGGATCGGTGATGACGTTTAGGCAGGCAGGCACACCCGCAGCAAAAGCCTCATCCAGGGCCGGCCGGATGTCCTCGGGGGTTTCTACCAGTATTCCTTTTCCACCCAGAGCTTCCACTGCCTTATGATAATTGACCATGCCGATCTCCGTTCCTTCTTTGATGAAACGGCCGAGTTTGACTTCCTGCGAATGCCGGATCATTCCCCACTGCTGGTCGTTGCAGATGACCGTGACCACCGGCAGGTTTTTCCGGAGGGCCGTTTCAAATTCCATAAAGTTAAAGCCGATAGAACCGTCGCCGGTGACCAGGCAGACCCGTTTATCCGGGTAGAGCAATTTAGCGCTTAGGGCATAAGGGAGACCGCAACCGAGACACCCGAATAACCCGGATTCCAGGTAATGGCCGGATTGCCTGACGGTCCGGGTCATAGACATCCACACTTGGGTATCTCCGCCATCGCTGACCACAATATCCTCTTCTCGGTTCATATAGTTGTTGACTTCGGCACAGATGCGCATGTGATGGGCGGGGATAGATTTACTTTCCCAATTTAATGCTCCGAAAGCTTTCTTGGCCTTTTCTTTTTCTTTAAGAAATTCGACCCAGGGTGCAAAACGATGCTTGAGGGCGAAGCTTCTTTCCGTTTGGTCAATCATTCGATTCATTTCCTTAAGCAAGGCCTTAATGTCGCTGAAAATCCCCAGGTGAATGGTCCGATTTCTCCCGATTTCCTCCGGCCGGATATCCACCTGAACCAGCTTGGCGTTGGGATTGAGCAGATCGCCGAAGGCATAATACAGACTGATGCGATTACCGAGGAAAACAATCAGGTCTGCGCCCATCAGGGCGTCGGAAGCAGCCCCGGGCCTGATCGCCGAAGAAGCCTCGAAACAGAGCGGATGGGTATCAGGAAGTAAGCCGCGCCCGGTGGCCGAAGTAAAACCAGGCACACCGGTTTTTTCTATAAAGGCAGCAAATTCCTTTTCAGCGCGTGAATAATATGCTCCGCTGCCAGCAATAAAAATTGGCTTTTCAGCCGCCTCCAGCATATCCAACAGGATCCGGGTTTTTTCAAGATCAACCCCCCGGGATTCAGCCAGCGTGTTCGTTCTCTTAACCGTTTTTTCATCGACTTGGCCGTTCCATACGTCTACCGGCAGTTCAAGATAAACCGGACCCGGGCATCCGCTGATCGCAGTGCGGTAGGCCATATCGATGAATTCCGGGATGCGTTCAGTTTTCTGACAGACCAGAGCCTTTTTGACCAGAGGTTCGATGACGGGAAGCTGGCGCATATCCTGGAGGTCGAGTTTTTCGTAGGCTTTGAGTCCCACGGCCCCGGCAATTAACACCACCGGTGAATTGGCCATTTGGGCATTGGCCATGGCACTCAGCGAATTACTAAACCCCGGGCCGGCAGTAACCAGGGCAAAACCCGGCTTGCGGGTCAGTCTTCCCCACGCTTCGGCCATGAATACAGCGGCCTGTTCATGGCGAGTCGTAAAAATTTCAAGGGGGGATCCCTCCGCATATTCGTATAAAGGGAATATATGCCCGCCCGCCAGGCTGAATATTTTTATTACGCCCTTCTCCAGAAGGGCGTCAACGGTTAATTGACCTCCTGAAATCATTCCCATAAAGATCTCCTCTAACCTCACCCCACCTCTTTCCTCTTGGGAGGTAAGGGGAAAAGGTGAGGGATAAAAATTTCAAAACTCCTCTCCGATTTGCAGCATAACTTTTACGGCTTTGCCGGGGTGAATCCGTTCTTTATATACCCGCGGTAAATGATCCAAAGGAATGAGATCTGTAATCATGGGCCTCGGATCAATTTGGCCCTTAAGAATCCATTGCAGGCATTGGATATTGTCTTCATGAGTGTTGGAGTAAGAACCGGTGATCCGGCATTCTCTGAAGTTCAGGGCCATGGGGTTGTTAATCATGACCTTTTTAAAAATGATGCTCACGATACAAACAGTACCGCACTTCGCCACAAGGTTGAAGGCGATCTGGAAGTTTTCGGGAACTCCGGAGCACTCTAAAATAGTTTCAAAGCCCACCCCCTGAGTCATCTCTACAGCTTGCGGGGTAAGATCTTCCCTTAAGGGATCCAGCACATAATCAGCGCCGAAGGTATGGGCCAGGTCTCTCTTCTCTTTAACTGGTTCAGAAAGGGCAATGGGGCTGAAACCGAGCAGTTTTAGCAATTGAACCGACGCTAAACCAATAGGCCCCCCTCCCATGACGAGAACCGATCCCCCGTTGCTGTCCGAACATTTTATTCCGTGCAGGGCGGAGGCAAAAGTTTCGGCCAGAGCTGCATTCCTGGAATCCACCCCCGCGGGAATCGGGATGAGCATCTGAGGAAATACCTTTACATACTCAGCAAAGGCTCCCGGTAAATCCCCGATTCCGATGGTGCGCCTAAGGTCTGGGCAGAGATGGGGCTTACCCATCAGACACTCCCGGCATTTTCCGCAATAGGTGGGGCGGATGATGACCTGCGATCCTTCTTTAGGTCCAGTGGTTTGTTCCCCTTTCTCCACAACGATGCCACTTATCTCATGACCAAGGATGAAACCATCCGGCAGGAGTCCACTTTCGATTAAGGAATGGTCCGAGCCGCAAAAACCCGTGTTGGCTACCTTAACCAGAACCCCATCCACTCCTGGTTCAGGTCGGGGAACTTCTTCAACTACCAGCCCAGTGGATCGACGATAAACGACAGCTTTCATAAAAATATTTTAGAGATCCTTTCCAACCTCAGAATTGGAATCAAATGGGCCAGAGATTGGGAACCCGGAACATTAGATCACTTCAACCGATAGAGGTCGTTCAGGTATTGCAGGGCGAAGGTCTTGGCCATTTTTCGATCAGGCATGGTCCCCATCATGCCATAAAGCGCCGCCATTCCGGAAGCGTCGCCGGCGTCAGTCCCGGAAACTTCCACCACCGTTTCCTGAAGATCTTTTAAAAACGGTTCCACGACTCTTTCATGAGCCGGGGAGATGGTCATATGCAGGCTGGGGGGGCGATGCTGGGAATCGATATGCCATCCTCGTTCCTTCAGCTTGGCAGCGAGTTTATAAACATTTATTTCATGAGACCCGAAGGCGAGTACTGTAGCGGGGGGGTTCCCCAGCACAAATAAACCCGGAACCTTTCTGATTCCTGCCATCAATCTTAGAGTCGCTTCCCTGGCCGCCGAGGTCAGTTTTAAAAATCCTTCTTCTCCGAGGTAGTGCAATATGGCCCAAGCCGAGGCGATGGCTCCACCTGGCCTGGCTCCGGACAAGCATGGAGTGGCATACACCCCTCCAGGCCAGTCGGTGCACACAAAAAACTGGTGCTGGCGCAAGGCACGATTGCGATAGAGCACGGTGGAAGCGCCCTTGGCGATGTACCCGTACTTGTGGATGTCCACGGACATGGATTGTACACCGGGCACGCTAAAATCGAAAGGAGGAATTGGGTAGCCCAGTTTTTTTA
>JAOUFX010000209.1 GCA_029857975.1 Deltaproteobacteria bacterium
AGTCCAGGCCCTCGGAAAACATGAGCACGATGCCCGCAAACGCCACGGCGATCGCACCCCAAGTGCCCAAAGGCACCCGTTCACTAAGAAAAATCCTGCCGAACAGAGCCACAAAGAACGGCCCGATGCTCATCAACACAAAGGTATTGGCGACGGTAGTGCGCGTAAGCGAGAGGATGAAGAAGAAGAAAGTGGACGCGAGCAGTGCCCCAGCCAAGGCGCCCTGCCTACCGACCTCAGCGATTTTCTCTAACATCTTCGTCCGGTGCCATAAGGCGAGTACGCCAAGCAGGAAGATCACCATGAAAACCGAGCGCCAGAAGACGATCTCCCATGGATCCGTGAGCGTAACATGGCGGACCAGGATGCCGCCGGTACTCCAGCACAAACCGGCGCCCATCATCAGCAGCATGCCCAGGCGGTGGGCTTGTCGATTCGCTGCTCGATAACCCGATAGGAAAAAAAACGGCTGTTGAGAAGGGGTTGGTGAATGTTTCATTCCTTGATTGATTCTCTCCTCGCAGGCAACAGTGGTTTACTGCAGCGGGCGTCTCCGCCAATTCGGCGGTTACTTTACTCTTTTGCGCAGGGGATGGCAAGAAAAAAAGGTTTCATTTCGAACTCGGGGAGGCGGGAAGATGCCTTTACAATTGAATACGGAAGGTGAAGGATGATCAAGTTAAAAGCTCCGCTTGACAAAGAAGGTCTTGGTTCGCTATTCTTTTCTTACCCTTTGTTTCGAAGATTTTTATCCTAACGAGAGCGCCACTTCGTTTTAACCTGCCGACGAAGGCGAGAAGGGAAGGGGAGAAAAGAACAATATGAGTGGAAAAATTTTTCGTTTTGGTAAGTGGACCCTGTGGATCGGGTTATTTTTTTTCTTAACCGCTGCCTGCGCCACCAAGAGGTACGGAGGGCCGACCATGGGCCGATCGGCAGATTCGCAGTTTACTCCAACCGATGCTTTGGAGAAAGCTTTAAAATCCGCTTCCTTCGAAAAATATCGAGGGAAAAAGATCTGGATCGAAGTTTATTCCCTAACCGAAAGGACCGGGGAGGAGAGTCCGGAAGAACGCTTTCTTCGTTCCTGGGTCGGCGAAAAATTTGTTTCCCAGGGAGCCCGGGTAGCTACTGCCAAGGATCAAGCCGATATTACCCTGGAGGTGAAAGCCAGAGTTTTTGGGGTGCATCAGACCCGGAGAGACTTTATTCCTTTGTTTTATGCGGAATCGACTCACGGCATCGTCGATCTGCACCTAACTTATTATGAAAAGGAATCAGGGAAAATCCTGCACACCGAAGACCTGAAGGGCGAAGCCCGGTATCTGGAGTACTATATTCTTTACATGATCGGACCTTTCAAATCGATCCAGTAAGGGGGAGGAGATGAATTGTTTTTTCCCGTTGGCATTCTGGTTCTCTTGTTGATTCTTCCAGCCTGCGCGACGGTTGACTACGTTCCGCCCGGGCAGGGAACTTCTGCGGAACAGCAGGCCGCTTTGGCAAAATCCCTGGAGGAGAATATGAAAGAGATTCTCTTCGATCCTGCGGGGAAAGGCGTGGATCTCCATGTCCAAGTCCTGGGTGGACTCCAGAACTCATTAGGACTGGAAAGATACGTGAAAAGCCTCTTCCGGGAATGGGTGGTGGAAAAAGGCGGAAAGGTTGGCCCCGGAGAATTCCGGATGGACGTCTTTCTGCCCGTCCTGGGCACAACGGCAACCCGCCGGGACCTGAGTTACCAGAATATCCCCCTGTATTACAGCGAGCGGTTTCAGACCACGGCACGGTTGATTGTCGTGGTCCGGAATGCCGAAGGAATTATGGTGTGCCTCTGGCAGGGAGAACGAAGCGGGGCTGACTTGGCAGATATCTACCTCATGCGTATATTCGGACCCTTCGAGGTTTCCTTGCCGAATCGATAATCTGCTTTGCTTTGTTTTTACTTTTCCAGACCTAATATTTGCCGGGCTTCCTTTGCCGTGGCTACTTCCCGGTCCATTAGATTGGCGATTTCCACCACTTTCCTGACCATCTCCGCATTGGTTTTAGCCAAGACATTCTTGTGCAGGTAAAGGTTATCTTCGAACCCAACCCGGGCATGTCCGCCGTTGATCATGGAAGCCGCGGCCATTTGAAAATGCTGCGCCCCGATGGCAAAAGCATACCACAGGGTGTCGCCGGGCAGGTTGTTGCGCATATAAACCATATTCTCGGTGGTGGCTTCGATGCCCCAGGGGATGCCCAGGCAGAGCTGGAATAAAGGAGGCTTGGCCACAAACCCTTGGCGGATCAAATGCTTGGCGATACGGATATGGCCGATGTCGAAAACTTCGAGTTCCGGCTTGACCCCTGCTTCTTTGATCAGGCCAGCCATTTTCTCCACGATGGGCACCAGGTTGATGAATGCACGCGGCCCGAAGTTCAGCGTCCCCACATCCAGAGAACAGAGTTCGGGCTTCAGTTTCAGCACATGTTCTACGCGCTCTTCCGGGCTCTTCAAATCTGAAGTATTCCAGGTATTGCTTGGCGGGTCGTAAATCAGGCGTCCCCCGGTGCCGGTGCTGAGGTTGATCACCATGTCACATTTTTCCCGGATGCGTTCGTAAACTTCCTGGTAATGCTCCACCTTCATTGAGGAGGCATGGGTCTTCGGGTCCCGGACGTGAATATGGCCGACTGCCGCTCCGGCATGATAGCTTTCGATGGCGCTTTCCGCGATCTCCTGGGGAGTCATGGGCGGGTAAGGAGTCTTCTCCCGGGTAGTGATGCCGCCGATAATGGCGACGGTGATGATCAATTTATCCATTTTTCCTCCGCTGATTCAGTATAGGATCACTTGACGACAGTATTTCTATAAAGGAACCGGATTATAAAGTCAATCGTAATTTCGTCTTGCTCACCTTCACTTTTTAGGGTCACGAATCATCACTTATTAACCGGCGCTGGAAAATCATCCCCCGGGGTTCATGGCGCTTCGCTTGGCATCATGAGGCATTGGTTGTTTCCTGGATTGGGCGGGGAAAGGCATCCCGCCTCATTCTGCGGAGAACCGGCTGGAAACTTGGGGAATGGTTTCCTCCCGGCCGATGCTGCCCGCGCTTATCGCCCCGAACCCCGGGCCACGAATAGGGGTTCTGTAGCCCAATGACTTGATTCCAGCTTCCGGCGTGATCTCCGCGGTGAAGGGGTAGGTAGGCTTCTCGTTACACCTCGGTTGGAGGGGGCATCATGACTTTGAGAGCGTTGGGAATAACGCGGAACGCTACGGGAGTTTTTCCAATTAACTCCCCGTCTCCCTGGAAGGTGAGCGGGGGAAAAGATTCAATAACGCCCTCGGTGGTGGAAAGCAAACGAGTCCCGGGGATTTCCCTAAACCCGCGGGAAAGGAAAAGAGGAAAAAGCGTCAAGAGATGAGACTTGGGAATACCGGGTATCAAACAGATTTCCATCAAGCCATCGTCCAGTTTGCCGCAGGGGGTCGTCTTTATCCATCGGGCATAGCGGCGAATGTTGGTGAAGAGGACTTGCCAGGCGGGCCCATGATAATGCCAATTCCCCGCGGTGATGGAAACCCGGGGAGGGCGAAATTTAAGAAATTCTACCCAAGTTGCCAGCAAGAAAGGAACAAAACCTTTCCCATATTTTCTCCATTCGCTGGCCCGCTTGACAACCGCGGCGTCCAACCCCAATCCCGCAGCACCCGCGATAAAAACTCCGGCGTGGGTGGCGATGATATCCACCGTCTTTGACCGACCTGCGGTGAGGAGGGCTACAGCCCGGTTTAGGTTAAAGGGGATGTTCCAGTTCCGGGCCAAATCATTGGCAGTGCCCATGGGGAGCAGTCCTAAAATTGTCGGGCGGTTTACTAAGGCGGGTAGGAGGGAATGAACCGTCCCGTCTCCTCCGCAGGCAACGAGAAAATCGCATCCTTTGTCCTGGGCATTCCGGGCTTTAGCAAGAGCTTCATCAGGATGTCGGGGAAGGATCAAATCAGCGGAAAATCCAATTTTTTGGAGCTTTTTAACCAAGGGAGAAAGGAGATTTCTTCCTTGACCTTTACCCGCAGAAGGATTGAGGATAAAAAGGAATTTCAACTGTTTTCCATGAAGTTTATGGCCAGGGTGGAGGAGAAATGGCCAGTCCTTTCAGTTCCGGAAGGTAAGACCCCCATGCCGAATACCCCCAAGGGGCTTTAGGAAGTAGTAAGAAGGACCGGGAGGCCAACGTTTTTTCACGTTGCTTCTTTTATGGGACTCCGATGTCGTTGGCGATTCTTCTTCCGGGAGCTGAAAAAGTCCTTGGGCCGGAGAAAGAGATGATAAAAAAGGTTTCCGCTCAGAGCCAAAAGAAACTCGACCACCCGTTCTTTGAAACTCGATCCGACAAAGTCCAAAATTTACAAGCCTTCCTGTTGTGCTCAGTCTTTCAGGGCGTAAGTAACGAAGCGCCCTTTCTTCTCGATAAGTATTTTATCTTCCCGGGCCAGCCAGCCAATGGCCTGAAGAATTAAATTGGGGTCAGCCTTGATGCCCTTCTTCAACTGGTTCAAATTGGATTCCCCATTCTGTTTGAGGAACATCCAAACCGTACCGGCAATCTCCCCGATTTGGTCAATCATGGTGTCCTCCTGGCATTATTTTTTCATTATACCCTTTTTATCCGGGGACAGCCAGGGTTTTTTGTAAAGGTTATTCAAACTCCTGGTCGGTAATGTACATAAAGGCGGTGGCTTCAGCCGCCAGGGTACCGTCTTCCAGCTCGGCCCTGGCATAGGTTTCTATAAGTTTGCGGGTTTTTTTCTTCACCTCGCCGGTAAGAAAGATTTTTTGGCCGGTGCGGATGGTTTTCCGGATGCGCATTTCCATCTTGGCGGTCATCCCCTTGATGCCCTGAAGATAGAGGACATACCCGAAGGCTTCGTGCAAACAGAGGGCGAGCAGGCCCCCATGGAAGATGCCGTTCCAGCTTTGATGGTAGGGGCCGGGAATAAATTCCGCTTTCGCCTTCCCGTCTTCGAAGCGGAAAGTCAGCTTTAAACCAATGG
The DNA here is from genome assembly GCA_029857975.1 of Deltaproteobacteria bacterium. Next base: position 5,048 of record JAOUFX010000209.1, read on the forward strand.
GATTTTCCTGGCCGCAGGCAAAGCAAAGATTGTATTTGTCCCGGGCGGCAATTTCCATATTAAAATCCTTTACCCGTTCACCGTCCTTGCCAGCGAGGCGGACGTTTTTCATTGAAAGCCCGGATTCCCTCTTGGCGGTCCTCGGTGACGAGGTTGACGTTATAGGCCTGGATTTCAATCTCTATCCCCGTGTTCAGGTCAGCATTCATTCCCAGATCGATCGCCCTTTTGGCCTCACGCACGGCAATGGGAGCATTGGCGCAGATTTCTCCGGCCAGGTCCCGGACAGCCTTTTCCACCTGCTCCACCGGAACGATTTTGCTGGCGATACCCATCGTTAGGGCTTCCCGGGCGTTAATCCTTTTTCCGGTAAAGATCATCTCTTTGGCCCGGTTTTTCCCGATGAGCCGGGAAAGGTTTTGGGTACCCCCGTTTCCGGGAATCAAGCCTACGCGGACCTCGGGCAGGCCGAATTGGGCGTTTTCTCCGGCGATAATGATATCCGCCAATAAGGCGATTTCAAAACCCCCGCCCAGAGCAAACCCCTTTACTCCGGCCAGAACAGGCTGGGGCAAGTCTTTCATGGCGGCCATGGCTCGGGTGAACAGAACTCTCTGCTTGGCGATCTGCTCCGTGGGCATGTCTTTGCGTTCCTTCAGGTCAGCCCCCACTCCAAAGGATTTTTCGGATGTGGAAGTGATGCCAACGACCCAGACGTCACGGTCGAGAGCCAATTCCTGGGCCGTGGTAATTAAATCCTTGGCCATCTGCGTATTAAGAGCATTCATCGCTTCCGGGCGGTTGAACTTGATCCAACAAAAATGCTCTTCTTTCTCCAGCATGAGAGTTTCCATTTCCTGTTCTCCTGGGGTGAGCTCTTCCGTAAAATTTAACTCAGGTCGCGGAAATCGCCGGGTACCTTCAAGCGGGGACGATTGGCTTTTTTCACCCCCAAGGCATCGTCGGCGATCAGGATGCGCATAATGTTGGCGGTGCCTTCCCCGACCTGATAGAGCTTGGAGTCCCGGTAATATTTTTCCACCG
>JAOUFX010000210.1 GCA_029857975.1 Deltaproteobacteria bacterium
TCATGATGGGCTTTGGGATTTGAACAATAATTTTCATATGGGTTACAGCGCAGAACTTTGTGCCGAGAAATATGGGATCAGCCGGGAAGACCAGGACCGCTATTCTCTCCGCTCATACCAGCACTCCCTAAATGCGATAGCCCAAGAAAAATTTCAGGCGGAAATTCTTCCGGTGGAGATCCCGTCCAAAAAAGGGTCCCCTCTTCTTTTTCAGGTGGATGAGACACCGCGGGAGACTTCCTTGGAAGCTCTCTCGGTCCTTCCCCCGGCCTTTCGTAAGAACGGCACGGTCACGGCTGGAAATTCTTCCAAGATCAGTGATGGAGCCTCGGCCTTAGTTCTCATGTCCCTCTCGCGAGCAAAAGAACTAAACATCCCGCCCATGGTCCGAATCGTGGCCCAGGGAGCGGCAGGAATCGACCCCAAGTACGTGCTGGTGGCTCCGATCTACTCTATTCCCAAAGTATTAAGCAAGGCCGGATTAAAAATTGAAGACATCGACCTCCATGAAGTGAACGAAGCTTTCGCCTCATCCACCTTGGCCGTCATGAAAGAGTTGCGGATCGACCCGGAACGATGTAACGTCCGCGGGGGAGCCATATCTTTAGGTCATCCTATCGGAGCCAGCGGTGCCCGTGTCCTTACGACCCTTCTTTATGCCATGGAAGATTCGCAGGCCAAACGGGGAATGGCTTCTCTTTGCCTGGGAGGGGGAGAAGCAGTCTCATTGATTGTAGAGAAAATATAGCGGTTATCGGCATAAATCTGCGTCCTATTTAATTTCAACGTTTTTTATTCGGCATTCCGCAATCCGCAATTTTTTTGGGGAGGTATGCCATGGCCATCTCCGCTTACATTTTTATCGAGACCACCCAGGGTAAAGCCAGGACGATTGCCCGGGAGATCGCCCAAATTCCCGGGGTCAAAACAGCCCATACGGTTACCGGCCCTTATGATGTAATCACCTTCGTGGAGGCTGATTCCATCAGCGTCCTGGGAGACTTCATCGTCTCCAAGATCCAGGGCATAACCGGAGTCCTGCGCACGTTGACCAACGTGGTCATTGATGCGCAATGAATTGAAATTATCCCCTGTTTAAGAGACTCTTTCGCAATTCGGGAAAGGGAAGACCGGGGCGGAAGAGCACGGGTTACGACCCAGTCTCTTAGGGAACAGTGATGTGCGTGCGGATGGCGGCCAGTTTCTTGGGCCCGATACCACTAACCTGAAGTAGGTCTTCCGGAGAGGTAAATTTTTCGCCCTGCTCCCGGTAGTCGATAATGGCTTGGGCGATTTTGAGTCCGATTCCGGGCAGCGTATTTAGCTCTTCAAGGCTTGCCGTATTGATATTAATCGGAATGGAGAGCACCGGAAGCTTTTGCGGGGCTAAGGGTTCCACTACTATTCTTCCCTTTCCGTTCCCTTCCATCAGGATATGCAAACGGCAGCTCTTCTCTATTTTGGCTTGAAGAATTTCGGGAGGCAGAGATACTTTATCCTTGATCCCCCCCGCTTTGACGATGGCGTCGAATATACTCTCCTCCCTTCCAACCGGGTATACTCCCCGCCGGTTGACGCTCCCGTCTACTTCGACCAGAAACTCCCCTGCCGCAGACTTTGGTAAGGGAAAATCACCGGCGGCTAAAAAGCGGTCCGGCGGATACGGAAAAAAAGGATGAGACGTTAAGAAAAAGAAAAGGACCAATAAAAAGCCGAGGAAGAGAACCATCCACTGTTGCTCTCGGGTCATTTTTTGGCTTTCTCGTCTTTTAAAAGTTTATAGTTGATGGAATCGACCAAAGCTTGCCAACTGGCCTCAATGATGTTTTCGGAAACCCCTACGGTTCCCCATTTGTCCTGACGGTCTCCGGACTCAATGAGCACTCGGACTTTGGACGCTGTACCCTTTCCCGCGGAGAGAACTCGCACTTTGTAATCCACTAACTCCATGCCGATTAACTGGGGATAAAATTTTTCCAGGGCCTTGCGAATGGCATTGTCCAAAGCATTCACCGGACCATTGCCGGTGGCCGCAGTGTGTTCCACCCTTCCTCCCACTTTAATCATAATGGTGGCTTCGGAAACCGGGGCGCGGTCCTCTATCAACTTTTCCGAAAGGATCCGGAACCCGATCAGCTCAAAATATCTCTTTTGCGCGCCCAAGGCCTTTTTCATTAGAAGTTCAAAAGAGGCTTCAGCCCCCTCGTACTGGTAACCCTGATTTTCCAACTCCTTGAGGGTGTTCAAAATTTCATGCGTCAACGGATCTTTGGCGTGCAGGTCGATTTGGTATTCGGCTGCTTTTTGCAGGATATTGCTCTTACCGGCCAGATCCGAGACCAGAACGCGACGATAGTTTCCCACCCTCTCCGGCGGGATATGTTCGTAGGTTTGCGGGTTCTTTTCGATGGCGCTAACGTGAATCCCTCCTTTGTGAGCGAAAGCGCTTGAACCAACGAAGGGCTGGTGTTTATTGGGCTGGAGGTTGGCTAATTCGGCCACGAAATGGGAGATCTCCCTCAACTTGCCCATCTGCGCTTCGCTGAGGCAGTCCAGTTTAAGCTTAAACTTCAGATTGGGAAGAATGGAGCAGAGATTGGCGTTGCCGCAGCGTTCGCCATAGCCGTTGATCGTTCCCTGGATGTGGCCTACCCCCATTTGGACGGCTGCCACCGTATTGGCTACAGCCATGTCGGTGTCGTTGTGCGCGTGAATGCCCAGGGGAAGAACAATTTTTTCCTGGACCGCCCGGATGATCTCGGTGATCTCGCTGGGCAGGGTTCCGCCGTTGGTGTCGCAAAGAACGATATTGTCGACCCCAGCTATCTGCGCTGCTTGGAGAGTGGCCAGGGCGTATTCCGGGTTGCCTTTAAAACCGTCAAAAAAATGTTCAGCATCATAATAGACTTCCGGGACGACGCCCTTCAAAAATTTTAGCGAGTCACGAATCATCGTCACGTTCTGTTCCAGGGAGATCCTTAAGGCGTCGCGAACGTGTATATCCCAGGATTTGCCGAAGATGGTAACCGCCCGGGTTTTAGCCCCCAGCAAGGCTTTCAAATTGGCGTCCGCCTCCGGTGCGGTGCGTGCTTTGGCCGTGGAGCCGAAGGCGGCAACCGTGGACTTTTTTAATGAATAATTGCGAATCTCTTTAAAAAAAGCCATATCTTTGGGGTTTGATCCTGGCCAACCCCCTTCGATGTAGTCAATTCCCAGCTCATCGAGGCGAAGGGCGATGCGGACTTTGTCCTCCACAGAAAAAGAAATGTCTTCGGCCTGGGTTCCGTCCCGCAACGTAGTATCGTAAATGACAATTTTTCTTTCCGGTCGTTTTTTAAAATTCATGGCTCTTTCCGCAGTTCCCCTTTATCCAGTCCGAACGCCTGGTGCAATACCCGGGCAGCTAACTCGCCATATTTGGCATCGACCACACAGGAAATCTTGATTTCCGATGTACTGATCATCAGGATATTAATATTTTCCTTGGCCAGGGCCGTGAACATTTTTGAGGCTACACCGGCGTGGCTGACCATGCCCGCCCCGACGATGGAAACTTTGGCAATGTTTTCGTCGGCCAGGACTTCCCGGGCTTTGATTTCTTCCGCCGCTTTTTTCACCAGTTTCAAAGCTTTCTTGAAATCCGCCTTGGGGACGGTAAAAGTTAAGTCGGTGTACCCGTCAGCGCTATTATTTTGAATAATCATATCGATAAGGATATGGGCATCGGAAATAGGCGTAAAGATGCGGGAAGCAATCCCTGGCTTATCCGGGACCCGGACGACAGTGATGCGCGCCTCGTTCTTATTGTAGGTGACGCCGGAGACTAAAACCCTTTCCATTTTCTCATCCTCCTTGATAACGAAAGTCCCACTCTTTTCGGTAAAAGATGACCGAACATGAATCGGGACGTTATATTTCTTAGCAAATTCCACCGAACGAATCTGCAGCACCTTTGCTCCCAGCGAGGCCATTTCCATCATCTCATCGTAAGTGATGCGGGATATCTTGCGGGCCTCGGGGCAGATATTGGGATCTGTTGTATAAACCCCTTCCACGTCCGTATAGATCTCGCAGACGTCCGCCTTCAAAGCCGCAGCCAGGGCAACTCCTGTAGTGTCGGATCCTCCCCGACCCAGAGTGGTGATGTTCCCGTTTTTATCCACCCCCTGGAAGCCGGCTACGATAGGGATTATGCCCGCCTTCAACTCCTTGCGCAGACGTTTAATCTCGACTCTTTGGATGCGGGCTTTGGCAAAGGCATTATCGGTGATAATCCGTAACTGCGGCCCTAAAAATGACTTTGACGGAACACCCATGGCATGGAGGGTGATGGCCAGAAGGGCCATGCTCACTTGTTCTCCCGTAGAAATCAAAGCATCATATTCCCGCAGGTCCGGGTTGTCGCTTGCCTGATAAGCGAGTTGGATAAGTCGGTCCGTCTCCCCGGCCATGGCCGAAACCACGACCACCACATCATTTCCCTCTTGACGGGTCTTAGCAACACGGCGGGCGACATTGCGGATCCGACTTAAATCCCCTACAGAAGTCCCACCGTATTTTTGGACAATGAGTGCCACCTCAATCCCCCTTCATCCATTTTTCACCCAGGGTTTGCACCAAACCACGGGCCACTTTGCCTTTGCCGACGAACATCAGTTTTCGCTCAACAGCGCTTACCCATTCTAAGTGAACTTCCGTTCTTTCCTCTGGCAGGAGCTGTAAGACTTTTTCCGCCCATTCGATCAAGGTTACGCCCGGAGGGCAAGTCAATTCTTCCCAGCCCAGATCTTCGACCTCCTCTGCATTATGCAGGCGATAAAGATCTACATGGTACACAGGGAACCGACCTTGGTATTCATTCACCAGGACAAAGGAAGGGCTGGTGACTTCCCCCTCGTCCGCCACCCCGACTCCTTTGGCTACTCCTTTGACGAAAACGGTTTTTCCGGTGCCCAGGTCGCCCATGAGGGCGATGACCGAACCTTGGGTGAGCAATTCGCCGCAAATCCGGCCAAGATGCATCGTTTGCTCGGGGCTCTTCGTCTTTACCCGCCAGGTCCTTTCTGCTTGACCCCTTGAGATCATGGCGGCTCAACCTACCATTTCGGTTCTCAGGGAAAAGGAAAAATCATCGATTTGGCCACTTCTTTTGGCCAACGCTCGTAAAAGTCGGGGAGTTTCCTCAATCAGGTCCGTGGCCGCCATTCCTCTTTCTCCCTTCTTGTGGGCCACCAAATCACCTGCTAATCCATGAAGGAACACGCCGAGTTTTGCCGCCTCCAGCGGAACAAAACCCTGAGCAAGAAACCCTCCTACCATGCCGGTGAGCACATCTCCCATGCCGCCCGTGGCCATTCCCGGGTTTCCCGTGGGGTTAATGAATATATCTCCCTCCGGGCTGGCGATAATTGAGTTTGCCCCCTTTAATATTAATATCAGGCCGTACGTCTCGGCGAAATTTCTGGCTACTTGAATCCGGTCTTGTTGAATATCCTGCACAGAGGATCCCAGAAGCCGGGCCATCTCTCCAGGGTGGGGAGTCAAGACCACCCGGCCCCTCGTTTTACTGAGTAAATCCATCTTGCCGGCAAAAGCAGTCAGACCGTCGGCATCGATGACCATTGGAAGATCCGTTTCCAGGGCCACTCTGCGGATCAAACGGGCTGTCTCGGAGTGCACGGAAAGCCCCGGTCCAATGGCCAGGGCATTCTTGTGAAAGAAAAGGTCGTTGATCCGCTTATGGGCTCTAAAGGCGAGAGTTTTGCCTTTCGTTTCCGGCAGAGGTTCGGTCATGGCCTCCGTGATTTTCACTTCCATAATAGGGTTTAAGCTCTCGGGGATGCCCAAGGTAACCAGGCCGGTTCCAACCCTCACGGCAGCCTGACAGGCTATGGCCGCAGCCCCGGTTTTTCCAGGGGACCCGGCCAGGATCAAAAGATGGCCAAAGTCACCTTTATGGGCGTTGGGCCTCTTGGGAAGGAGAAGATGGGAAAATTCACTCCCTTCGATCAGATTATCCTTAATTTGCTCGGCTTCAACGGCTGCGGATGGGATGGAAATGT
>JAOUFX010000211.1 GCA_029857975.1 Deltaproteobacteria bacterium
ACCAACGTCATGGATCTGCGCATTTTGCTGGTGGAAAAACCCCGGGACCATAAGGCCAAAAGATAATTAAATAGTATAGGATTTTCCTTATTGGACACAGATTCACCCTGTGAGATGTGTACTATCTAACAGGGTAAACATAGAAAGTCGCTTAGCGCTTAGCGCTATGCGCATAGCGTCTTTTTTGTTTCTGCGTTTATCCGTGGAAATCTGTGTCCAAATTAATTTTAAAAAACGTGCCCCCTCGGGGGCAGCAGCAGGGAAAGGGGAAAAATGATTACCGCGGAAAGGTTGGCTCAAAGCTGGTTCTTCAAGGGATTCGCCCGGGCGCAGATCGATACCCTGTTAGCCAATGGCCAGGAGGTTTCTTATCCGGCAGGGGAAAAAGTTTTGGTCGAACGGGAGCCCGCAGAGTCTTTTCATATCCTGGTGCAAGGAGCCGTCTCCATCAAAATGCGCATAGAAGAGCATGGTGAACTGGTCTTGAGTACGCTTACCCAAAGCGGGGAAATTTTCGGGTGGTCTGCTTTAGTGGAAGGAGGCCGTTTTACGGCAACGGCGGAATGTTTGGAGGAAAGCAGGATTATATCTTTTAAACGGAAAAATTTGGAGGACCTTTTCACCAGAGATCCCAACCTGGGATACCTTTTTATGAAAAGATTGGCCCTCCTGATCTCTCGCCGTCTGGAGGGTACCCGAACCCTTTGGTTAAAGGAAATCTCGTAAAGTAGGGGCACGGTGACCGTGCCCCTACATCAGATGCCAGGTGCGCAAATCCTATAGGGGCACGAAGCATCGTGCCCCTACTAAACCTTTTACGAGGCCATCATCCTTGGTCGATATGAATCAGAAGAACGGTGATGTTATCCTTTCCCCCCCGGAAGTTGGCCAGATGGATCAAGTTGTTACAGTTGCCATTTAGATCTTCTGAATTCTGGCTGACCACTCCGAGCATTTCCTCATCCCGGACTAAATCAGAAAGCCCATCCGAGCAGAGAAGCAAGAAGTCCCCCTGCTGAACTTCCAGCTCTTGTATATCCACATCGATGGTAGGTTGGATGCCCAGGGCCCGGGTGACAATATTTTTATGGGGCGACGCCGCTAAAGCTTCCTTGGCGATCAAACCCTGTTTATATTGCTCCCATACCCAGGAATGGTCCTCCGTGACCTGCCGGATGCCTTGGTCCCGCAGATGGTAAAGACGGCTGTCCCCGACATGGGCCACAATGGGGGAGGAGGTTGAAAAGAAAACGGCCACGAGCGTGGTTCCCATCCCTTTATATTCTCTATTCTCTTGCGAAGCCTTGTAAATTCTTTGGTTCGCTAAGCGGATGCCATTGACCATGAGGTTAGCCGGGGATGAGAGGACGGCTGTGCTGTCTTCGGATAGGGTCGCTTCTTTTTCTTTCCCAACTCGAGCTATAGACTCCTGTAGGGATTCTATGGCCAAGCGGCTGGCCACTTCCCCGGAGGCATGACCTCCCATACCGTCGGCTACGGCAAAAATTCCCAAAACAGGATCAGCAAGAAAAGAGTCTTCATTATTTTTGCGGACCCGGCCCATGTCCGAGGCCACGGCGAACCTAACCCTCATGACTCCTCATCGTCAAAAAATTTAATAGGACGCGGATTTACGCGGATAACCGCAGATACAAAAAAGACGCTATGCGCATAGCTCTAAGCGCTAAGCGACTTTCTATGTTTACCCTGTTAGATAGAGACCTTTGAAAAACCCACTTTCGGTCATTGCGAGGCGCATGTGCGCCGTGGCAATCTCTTTAATAATCAATGTTTTATGAGATTGCTTCGTCGGCCTCAGGCCTCCTCGCAATGACAAATAGGACGTTGTGCAAAGGTCTCAGATAGTCAACATCTAACAGGGTGAATCCCCGTCCAAAAAGGAATTTCCTATACATTAAATCTAATGTGGCAGGGGGCATCGGCATGAATCCGGAGGCTAATGGGTGAAGATGAAGGAGCTGTTTCCAATCTGGATCTCATCCCTGTTCTTCAGGATGTGTTCCTCCGTAATCTTGATTCCGTTCACCTTCGTGCTGGAAAAGAACCCCCCCACGTGGGATATGTAGAAGCGGTCTCCGTGTCGGCTGATCCTGGCATGCGGGGAGGAGACAAACCATCCTTCTACAGGAATATCGTCAACGGCACCCTTGCCGAGGGTGGTTATTTCTTTGTTAATCTTAAAATCGGTTCCTTTCCTCGCCCCTTGGGTGGCGGCAAGAGATGGCCATTGAAAAGCTTTTTGCTCGGGACCGGCCTGCGGTTCAAGACCAGGCTTCCGCTTGGCCGAATCGAAGATCATCGTTCCTTCGACGTCTTCCTTGGGAAGAACTTTCACTGCGGGCTGAGGGGCTTTGGCCAGGCCTCTTGCCTGGATTTGAAATTTGGCAATACCGATAACATCACCCTCGTTCAGCGGGTGGTCGTTGGCATCAATCTGCACGCCGTTGAGGAAGGTACCATTAGAGCTCTGCAGGTCTCTTACGACATAGCTCGTCCCCTCTTTTAACTCGACCTGAGCATGTTTGCGGGAGACGGCAATATTATCGATCATTACTTCATTTTCCTTGGATCGGCCAATCGTAATCAGGCTTTTTTCCAGGTTGAACTCTTCAATCTGGGTGTCTTTCAGCTTCAGGATCAATTTGATCATGGTATTCTCCTTTCGCCTATTTACTCCCCACGAGATAATAATAGAGTATCCCTAAACCCGCTACCGTGGCTGTTGTGACTCCGCTCCAGAATAGCCAATTTTTTTGGTCGTCGTTCAGAGAGGAAGGGTCATCGTCAACGACTACGTAAGCCACCTTTTTGCCGTCGATGAAGGAGATAAGGCGAACCGGGTCAGTGTAGATCCATTCATACACCCGCTCGCGCTCGGGGGAAAGCTTGCGAAAAAAACGAACATATTGAGGAGAACCCATCTTCTCCCAGGCGAACGTCTCATCCGGTGAAAGTCGTGCAGGATCTATTTTCTTCACCTTCCACCTTTGCCCCAGGGGGGTCTTTTCGCTTTTTTGTAGATAAGCAGGCTTATAACTGCATCCCAGAGAAGCCAACAAAAAGGCTGCCAGAACGGAGTAGGCCACCAAAGGTCTGAGGTGTAATAAGGAAGTCCTGCCCCGAGTAAAATTCATTTTGCTTTTCCTGAAATTTCTTTCCCTGTCTTAGGTTTTATCAATAGCATTGTAAAGGGGATTTTGTAAAGAAAAATTCTCTTGCAGGAAATTGCCCATTGCTTCTTCCACCCCGGAAGCATCGGCGGGGGTTTCACGTAAAACTTGGGGGTGGGAGATCAACCCGAGACGATGCAGGGCAAATTTGAGACTCCCTGCCGGATTCATCCGTAGGGCCCGGCTGAGCTCCCTGAGCTTTTGGCTTTGCTGTAACAGGAGAAGATTAGGCGCTGGAGTTTCGGCTAAGCTCAAAGAGGCTGCGACGACCTCTTTCCATTCGGCTGGGAGGAGGTTCGCCCCCGCGGAAACGACTCCCGAGGAGCTTGGTTGATTAAGAAAACTATTTTCATCTCCGTCGTAGAAACGAAACTCGCGCCGGGAGCGAACGGCCCTTTGGTAGTGCATCGTTCGCTTGAGATCCCCCGCCTGAATCAGGCCGACCATTTGTTCATTTCCGGCAAGGCCCTTCAGTACTGCCGTGCGGATGTTACTCCGTTTCAGAGTGCGGTTCAGGCGGGTAATGAGATGGGGATGATTATCAAGGAGAACGGGGAAGGGAGAACACTTTGCCCATTCTTGATAAAGCTGGGAAAGCTTGCGGTTGCTGTGGTACCAGAGAGGAATGTCCACCCAGTAAAAAGGTTCTTGATTTGATGGCGCTGAGTATTTGCTGCTCACCGCTTCGACGTTGCTCAAGGTTTCTTCTACGGTATTGGCGGTCGGGCATAGCAATAAGGCCTTCTTCCCGGATACAATATCCATAGCTCCTTGTAAAAGTTCCAGCCGCAGGGGGTTGGGAAGGAAAAGTCCTTCTCCGACCATCCCTGCGCCGAAGAACAGGCCATCGCCGAAGGGAAGAACCCGCTCGATGAGATGTCTCAGAGAGACCCAGTCAATCGCCCCTTTTCCGTTAAAGGGAGTTATTAAGGCAATAATCAATCCTTTGGGGGGATAAAACATTTTAAAAACCTTAAATTTAATGATTTCGTAAAAAGTCATTAATATGGACGGCAAAGTAAAAAGCTCTCCGCCTCAGGCGGACAAGGCGCGCAAAACCTGAGGAGTGAGGCGTACTTAAAAGGTACGCCGCAACGACAAAGGTAAAGCGCAATCCCGCTCAGAGCGGGACAGATGGACTTTTTACGAAGCCATCAAATTTAATAGGACCCAGATTTACGCACATAACCGCAGAAACAAAAAAGACGCTATGCGCATAGCGCTAAGCGCTAAGCAACTTTCTGTGTTTACCCTGTTAGATAGTAAACATCTAACAGGGTGAATCCGGGTCTAAAAAGGAATTTCCTATACAATTAAATTTCTACGGTTTAAAATATCCCGGAGGGTAACCAGCCCTTTCAGACACTTTTTTTTGTCCAGGACCGGCAGGGCTGCGAGGTTTTTTTCCACCAATTCATGCAAGGCCTCGGCTGCTGAGGAGCCTTCCTCGATAGTGGGAAGGTTGGAGCTCATCAATCCCCCGATCCCCAGGGCAAGGAACCGGGGAGAACCCATCTCTCCCCGGCTTAAATCGCGGTCTGTAATCATACCGGCCAGGGTTCCGTCAGGGTGGAGGACCAGGGCCATGTCTGCTCCCTGCCGCTTAATGGCCTGGAGAAATTCCTTGACCGTGGATTCTTCGGAGAGGACGGGGAATTCAGCCATCGGCCGCATGATGTCTTTTACCTGGAGGGAAAGCCGCTCCCCCAAACTTCCTCCGGGATGGAAAAGGGCGAAATCTTTCTCGCCAAATTTTCTCTGCCGCATCAACGCGACGGCAAGAGCATCTCCGAGGACCAGCGTGGCCGTGGTGCTGGAAGTAGGAGCTAACCCCAAAGGACATGCCTCTCGTTCGACCCCCACGTCGAGAACAATCTGGCTCTTCCGGGCCAGCGTAGAAGTAAGGCAACCGGTGAGACCGATAATTTTAGCCCCGATTTTTTTCAGGATGGGCAGAAGGCTAACAATCTCAGCGGTCTCCCCGCTGTTGGAGATGGCCATGATTACATCCTGCACCGTCACCATGCCCAAATCTCCGTGGAGGCCTTCTACGGGGTGGAGAAAGATCGCCGGCGTACCCGTGCTGGTAAGGGTGGCCACGATCTTCCGACCTACCAAACCCGATTTGCCAATGCCCGTGACGACGACCCGCCCGGGGCTGGCCAAAATCATTTCCACTGCCCGGACAAAATTTTCATCCAGGCGTTCGAGCAATCCCTGAACGGCTTCGGCCTCGATGCGGATGACTTCCCGGGCGTGACGAAGAATTTCTTTCACTGTTGCCCTACAAAGAACAGAGTTCGTAACAATTTAGCTCTTGGAAAAATTGGCTAAACTTCAATACCCAAGGTAAAATTTAAATTGCCAATTAAAAAAACGGTCATTTTCCCCGAAAACTTACCTTCTTCATTCGGCAACTTTCACTTTTCTATGAACCCTTTCTATATTACCTCAGACAAAACGCACTGTCTATTTCAAAAATTCCTCAAGGGAAGGAAAAGAGGAGCATTCTCTGCCCCTAAAAAAAGACCTGTTCCGTCTGCCCAAAAAGTTTGACCCGGAATCATTTCCCGAGTATTATATACACTCCCAGCCAGGGAAGGGGTCAAAAAATCAGTCCGGCGGGCAAGGAGATGGGCGAAAGGTTTGATCGTCTAAAAAAATTTCTCCATGATTTTTTTGTGGGCATGGCCTTTTTTGAGATTGAGCAGACCGCCCGGCATGAGAAGCTTACCCGGCATGATCTTTTTATGCTTCTCACCTTTGGAGATTTGCTCGGCGTTCCTCTCTTGCCCTCCTTCTATTCTCTGCGGGTTTTGCCCTACGCGCTTCCGGCCGTTGATTCTTGGAAGAGGAGAATGCTGCGAGAA
>JAOUFX010000212.1 GCA_029857975.1 Deltaproteobacteria bacterium
ACTGGGACGTCCCTCGCGCTTGAAGAATCCTCCGGGAATCTTACCGGCGGCATAAGCCATTTCCTGGTAATCCACCACTAAAGGGAAGAAATCAATTCCCTCCCGTATTGTTTTGGAGGCCGTGGCGGTAACCAGCACCATGGTTTCTCCGAAGGAGACCATCACTGCCCCGTCGGCTTGCCTGGCCACAGCACCCGTCTCAAACATAAAATCTTTGTCCCCGATAGTATAACGAACTTCAAGGCGCTCATCGATTGCTCCCATTTATTTGTCCTCTCTTTTTAGTGTAAAACTTTTTATTGCGCTGCTTCTTTCCCGTCCGAGGTCTTTTCTTAAAGAGAAAAACGCGGATAAAAAATCTGCAGAAGCGCTTTGTGAATCTTATTTATTTGCGAATTCCCAGCCGTTGAATTACCTTGCGATACCTCTCCACATCCTTCACCTTGAGGTAGTCGAGAAGGTGCCGCCTCTGGCCAACCAGTTTCAACAGACCCCGGCGGGAATGGTGGTCCTTGATATGCGTCTTAAAGTGCCCCGTCAGATAAGTGATGCGCTCGCTCAAGAGAGCGATCTGGACTTCGGGAGACCCCGTGTCAGTGGGATGGACCTTAAATCCCTCGATAATTTCCTTTTTCTTTTCTGGTATTAATGTCACAGTTATCTCCTTTCTTGGGTTAGGATTAAATTCCCATCCCTCTTTCATCATCTAATTTTGGAAAACCCGTAGAATACGCAGAACCGGCAAATCATGGAATAGGCCTATGCCTTCATGCCCTACGGATTCAGCAATGGCCAATAGATTGTCCGGGCCATGTAAGAGCCCTACCCTGCTTCCCTTCTGTTGCCAGCCCCATTCCCCCTCCGGAAGGTCCTTGAGGCGGAGGGGCCGCCCTTGCCGGATCATCTCGGCGGTTCGTTCTTCCACGGTAATGAATCCTGCGACTTCCACACCGTCCTTCAAAGGAAGGACCCGCTCTTTTATCTTTTCCTGTTCAGCCAGCCGGAATAAATCCTCCATACTCAGGGCTTGATCGAGGTGGAACTTTCCCGATCGGTACCTTCTCAATTCCACTAAATGAGCCCCCCAGCCCAAAACCCGGCCCACGTCAGCACATAGGCTGCGGATATAAGTTCCCCGGCCACAAGTGACTTGCAGGGTAACAAAGGGAAGAGAAACTTCTTTCAGGATCAGAGTATGGATCATGGTTTCCCTCTCCAGCAACCTGGGCGTCTGTCCAGCGCGGGCCCGTTTGTAGAGTGGAAGGCCATCCTGTTTGATTGCCGAAAAGAGCGGGGGAGTCTGCCGGATAGGACCCCGGAATCGTTCCAGGACTTCCTCGATCTCTTTCCGGGTACAGGAAACCCCTTGCCTTTCGCCAACGACTTTCCCCTCGGCGTCGAGCGTATCGGTTTCCTGACCCAATTTCATGGTGGCGAGGTAATCTTTCGTACCTTCCAGGTTGAAGAAAACAAGTTTGGTCCCTTCATTCAGGTAAACCGGCAAAACACCCGTGGCCAGCGGGTCAAGAGTTCCTCCGTGTCCGGCTTTCTTCACTTTGAGTACTTGACGCACCCGGGCCACCACGTCATGGGAAGTCCAGCCTTTCGGTTTATCGATGATCAATACACCGTTCAAAGAGCAGCCTGTACGCGTTCCAGAACTTTGGCCTTGACCTCGGATAAGGTCCCTTCTACTGTACAACCGGCGGCATTGGAATGCCCTCCGCCCTGGAAATCGGCAGCAATCCTGGCCACATCCACGCCCCCCCGTGAACGCAGGCTCACGCGGTATTTCACTGGGGAAACCTCACGAAAGAACAAGGCGACGTCGGTCCCTTTTAAGGAGCGGGGAAAGTTGATAAAATCCTCGGTCAGGGCCGCCGAAGCCTCCGTTTCTTCCATCATTTTCTTCGTGACGAATACCGAGCTAACTCGTCCCTTCTCCGCAATTTCCAAGGTTTTTAAAACCAAGGGCAGGAGCCGAAGCCGAGGGAGCGGTTGAGTTTCGTAAACCTTCTCCGCCACCTTCCATGGCTCCACCCCTGCCAGGAGGCACATTCTGGCAACGGTGAAAGTCTTAGGCGAGGTGTTGGAATAACGGAAAGAACCAGTGTCGGTGAGAATTCCAGCATAAATATTTTCAGCCACCGCGGGGCTCATGGCCACCGGTATGATCCGGAGTAAATCGAAGATAATCTCGGCCGTAGAACTGGCGGCAGGGTCTACGAAGTTGATGTCCCCGAAATAACTGTTGCTTATATGGTGATCGATGTTGACAATTTTAGAGATCTTCTGCACCTTGTTGAATTCTTCTCCCAGCCGTTTCCTGTCGCCGCAATCCAGGGCGAAGGCCACATCAAACATTCCGTCGGCGGGAGCCTGATGAGTGATTTCCTCCGCCCCCGGAAGAAAAGAGAGCATCTCGGGAGTGGGATCCTGGTTTAAAACCAGCACTTCTTTCCCCATGGCCTTTAAGGCCAAACCCAGTGCCAGAATCGACCCCAGGGCATCCCCTTCCGGGTTTTCGTGCGCAGAGATCAAGAAACGCTGGCCGCTTCTAATTTCTTCAGCGATCTTCTGTAAAGTTGCGGTCCTTTTCTTCTTGGATAGTCTTGATGAGGCGGTCAATCTTGCTCCCGTAATCAAATGAATGGTCCACCTTGAATAATAAGTCCGGAATGTATCGCAGCCTCAGCTCCTTCCCCAACCTTTTCTTAATGTATCCCGTGGCGCTTTGTAACCCATGGAGGGATTCTTCTTCCCGGGGATGATTCCCCATGGCGGAAAAAAAGACCGTGGCCAGTTTCAGGTCATCGGTCATTTTCACCTCGGTGATCGTTACGGATCCTAAGCGCGGGTCATTCAGGTCCCTGAGAAGCATCTCGCTGATCACTTCCCGGATCAAATCGCTGACCCGATCGGCTCGTTTGTAAAGCATAATATTAAATTTTAGCCGCAGTGCCCTCTGGGGCGAATCAATAATTAATAATCTCGATCTGGGAGTCAGCCACGTCGGTAAGCTGGGTATTTTCGATGAAATTTACCACTTGATCCAAAATGGAATTGACCAATTTTCGGTCGTTGCCCACCGCGCAAATCCCCAGCACGGCCTTCTGCCACAGGTCTTGGTCTGCTACTTCGGCAATGGAGATGTTGAATTTTGTCCTGGCCCGTTGCACGATGCTGCGGAGCACCTGGCGTTTTCCTTTCAGGGAAAAATTCTCGTGGAGAAAAAGCTCCAATTGGCAAACTCCGATTACCATTTTTTTACCCAAACTCTTTGAGTTGATGGCTTCGTAAAAAGTCTTATTTTAGCCACAGAGGGCACAGAGATCACAGAGCTATAACCAAAATCTTTAGAACAAAAAACAACTTAGAACATGGATGAACGCAAATAAACCCAGATAAAAAACTTTATAAAAAATCTTAACAAAATTTTCAGAGTTTGAATGTTAGTAGTACAGAAGACTCAGAAAAAAGCTTTTACTTTTAAATGTGTTAGCTCTGTGTTCTCTGTGTGCTCTGTGGCAAATTTTGCTTTTTTACGAATTCATCAAAGTTGAGCGATTACTTTTTCAACCCCGTACGACTCGATGATGTCATTGACATTATAATCGCGAAAATCCCCCACGGTAATTCCGCATTCGAACCCAGAAGTCACCTCCCTGAAGTCATCTTTAAGACGTTTTAAAGAAGTGATGCTTCCTTCGTGAATGACTTGCCCATCCCGCACCAAATGAGCATGAGACCCGCGGACAATCTTACCCTCCAAGACAAAACTGCCGGCGACCACGCCAACCCGGGAGATATTGAAGATCTGCCGCACTTCCGCCCGGCCCGTCAAGCGTTCTTCGTAAATTGGCTCCAGGAGCCCCTCCATGGCCTTGCGTACATCGATTAAGGCATCGTAAATAACGTTGTAGAGGCGCAGGTCAATCTTTTCCTGTTCCGCCAGAGTTTGGGCTTTGGGTTCGACCTTCACGGTGAACCCCAGGATGATTGCTTCCGAAGCAGAAGCCAGCATGCAGTCTGACTCATTGATGGCCCCTACGGAGGTATGGAGGATATTCACCTTGACGGCGTCGGTGCTCAACCGGTTCAGGGCTTCAACCAGAGCTTCGATCGATCCTTGGACATCGGCCTTCAGGATGAGATTTAAGTCTTTGACTACGCCCTTTTTCATCTTTTTGTAAAAATCTTCCAGGGTAACTTTGGAAGTCTTGGAAAGCTCCACTTCCCGTTGTTTCAGTAACCTTTGCATCGCCAATTCTTTGGCGCGCCGCTCATCGGTGATGACCACAAAAGAATCCCCGGCATTGGGTACGCTGGGGAAACCGATGACCTCCACCGGGGTGGATGGCCCTGCGCTTTCCATCTTCTCACCGTGATCGTTGATCATGGCCCGCACATGCCCGAAGTGGATACCCGAGACAAAAGCGTCCCCTACGTGGAGAGTCCCGTCCTGGACAAGGACGGTCGCCACCGGCCCCCGGCCTTTGTCCAATTTGGCTTCAATCACGACGCCGGTTGACGGCCGATTGAAATTCGCCTTCAGTTCTAAAACCTCTGCCTGGAGAAGGATCATTTCTAAGAGCTCTTTCAAACCGATCTTTTGCTTGGCCGAAATCTCGGCAAAAATCGTTGGTCCGCCCCAGGCTTCGGGTACGAGTCCATACTCGGTTAAGGCCTGCTTGACTCGTTCCGGGTTGGCATTGGGTTTATCAATCTTATTTATGGCTACGATTAAAGGAACTTGGGCGGCTTTCGCATGGTTGATGGCTTCAACCGTCTGGGTCATCACTCCGTCGTCAGCGGCAACCACGAGAATGACAATGTCCGTAACCTTTGCTCCTCGGGCCCGCATAGCGGTAAAGGCTTCATGACCGGGGGTGTCTAAAAACACCACCTTACGGTGATCCACGTCGACCTCATAAGCCCCAATATGCTGGGTAATTCCCCCGGCTTCCCCGGCCGTGACGTTGGTCTGGCGGATGGAGTCCAGCAGAGAAGTTTTCCCGTGATCCACGTGTCCCATGATGGTAACCACCGGAGGACGGGGCAGGAGGTTCTCAGAGCTTTCTCCTTGATCTTCGATCAGATCTTCAATTTCAAACCGCGTCTTTTCCACCTCGTATCCGAAATCCGTAGCCACCAAGGCAGCGGCATCGGCGTCAATCGCCTGGTTGATTGTTACCATCAACCCCAGCTCCATCAGTTTTTTGATCACCTCCGAGGCTTTGATCCCCATGCGCTTGGCCAGCTCCCCGACGAGAATGGCCTCGGAAATGCGAATTTTTCTCTTGATGGCTTTGGGGAGAGTCACTTCGGATTTAGCCATTTTTGCCTTAAAACTTTTACCCCTCGGCTCTCTTTCGGAGGGAAAAGGTCTTGTTCCGCGTTCTTCTCGGAAAAAATCGTGCTCCCTGAAAGTCCGTTTTTTTGTGGTGATGATGCGCACCCGCTGCGGCTTGCCTTCCTCGAGAACCTGCACATCCTTTTTAAATTTCTTCTTGCGGCGCCCCCTTTCTTCCTCATCCAACGACGGTTTGATGATCGCCGGGGTTGGACGCTGTAAAATGATCGGCGGCTTGGAGGGAACAGCCGGTGCCTTAGGAGAAAAAGCTACCGCTCCCTTTTTAACCGCTTCCCTCTGTTCTTGTATGGGTGCGGGGGGGGGGATTGTGGGTCGTTCAATAATTTTGGCCGGTTCATGCTTCTTCTTGATTTTTCCGGGAGGCTTTTCGGGGACTTTCGCCTTGGCAACAGGTTGAGGTTCGGGTGGCTTGGAAATTACCGGTTTCTCTAATGGGGGGGGGAGGGGAGCCACCGCTTCAACTTCCGGGGGAGGTACTTCCTGTCCTACTTCGAGTTGGGCTTCGGCCGCCGCTGGACTTTTTTTGACTTCCTCTTTGGGGGAGATTGGCGGACCGGGCGGGGGCACAGGAGTAACCTTGGGGATCGGTCGTGGCACAGGGGCTTCGACTTTCTCTTCCACCTTTTTGACAACTTCGGGGGTGACCGCTTTCTTGACGGTTGGAGGTTTTACTT
>JAOUFX010000213.1 GCA_029857975.1 Deltaproteobacteria bacterium
GGTATTGTGGGGTTAGGGTTCGGAGGCCGGTTAGGCCCCTGACCCTAACCCTTGAGCCAAAGACTCCTATTTTTTTAACTTGATCGTATAGGAAATTCCTTTTCGGACACGGATGTGCCCAGAAAATCGCTTAGCGCTATGCGCATAGCGTCTTGTTTGTTTCTGCGGTTATCCGCGTAAATCTGCGTCCTATTAAATTTAACGAGAGAGAACACCCATGGCGCCCACCCCATTTCCACTCCTTTTTTCACCCATCTCCATCAAGGGATTACTGCTTAAGAACCGTATTGTCATGCCTCCCATGTGCACATCCTTTGCAACGGTTGGAGGTGTGGTTACCGATCGGCTTATTGGCTACTACCAGGCAAGAGCAGAAGGTGGAGTGGGATTGATCAACATAGAGTTCAGCTATATTCATCCGACCGGCAAGGTTTTCGAACATATGCTTGGGATCTATGATGACCGGCTCATTCCGGGACTCAGGCGTTTGGCCCAATCCATACAGCAGCAGGGGGCGAAGGTCATCATCCAGATTTCTCATGCCGGCAGAAGGACCCATTCTGATGTCATCGGGTGTTTGCCAGTGGCTCCATCTCCCATTCCGAGACTGAACGGTGAGACCCCAAGAGAGTTGAGCTTGCCTGATATTGAAGAGATGATCCATGATTATATCCAGGCAGCGCGGAGGGCGAAGGAAGCGGGCTTTGACGGGGTGATGATTCACATGGCCCATGGCTATCTGATACAACAATTTCTCTCGCCTCTAAGCAACCAACGGATGGATCGTTACGGGGGAGACTGGGGGGGGCGGTCAAGATTCGCTGTGGAAATTTTAAAGGGGATCCGGCAGGATGTGGGAAACGACTATCCCGTTACCTGCCGGATCTGTGGAGACGAATTTTTAAGAGGAGGCATTGACCTGCAATCGGCCGGTCAGTTATCCCGGCTCCTGGAAGCCAATGGAATCGATGCCATCGAGGTTTCAGCAGGCACCCATGAAACGCCCCAGGTCATGTCCGCACCCCCCTATTTCCCCATGGGGTTTCTAGCGCATCTTGCCGGGGGGATCAAGAAAGAAGTAAACATCCCGGTGGGAAGCGTGGGAAGGATCCACGACCCCCGATTGGCTGAGGCCCTCTTGGAACAGGGGAAGTCGGACTTGATAGCGGTAGGTCGGGCGCTCATTGCTGACCCGGAATGGCCCAACAAAGCATACCGGGGAAGAATCGACGATATCTGTCCCTGTATTTCCTGCAATCAGGGGTGCAATGACCGGATGTACTACCAGCAGGATATCAGCTGTACCGTGAATCCAGGCGTGGGCAGAGAGATTACCTTTGCGCTTACCCCCGCCAGAAAGAAGAAAAAAGTATTGATTCTGGGCGGTGGTCCCGCTGGCTTGGAGACAGCAAGAATCGCTGCCATGCGGGGTCACAGAGTTTCCCTCTATGAAAAAGAGAAAGAATTGGGAGGTCAGCTCAGGATCGCCTCGGCCCCGCCTGCCAAAGAAGACCACGAGAAGTTGAGGAAGTTTTTTTTGAGAGAGGTGGAAAGACTGGGCGTCAAGGTGCGGTATGGAAAGTTTGATAAAAAGACTATTGCCAAGCTCTCGCCTGATTTTATCGTGGTCGCCGTGGGCGGAAAACCGATGGAACTTGAGGGATACGGTTTCCGAGACGGGAAAGTCATTTCAGCCTGGGAGGTTCTCTCTGGCCAAAAGCCGGTAGGAAAGAGAGTGGTGATTATTGGGGGTGGTCAGGTGGGCTTGGAAACAGCTGATTTTCTGCTCAACCAGGGAAAAGAAATAATCATCCTCGAAATGTTAAAGCGCTTAGGCCAGGACATGAGTCCCAGGGCAAGAAAGATGGTTCTCGAAAGACTCTCTCAGATGGGGGTTGAGATCCTGACGGAAGCCAAGGCAATGTTGGTAAAGGAAGATGGCGTCGTCTTCAACCGGGCTGGAGTCGTGGATCAGGTCAGAGGGGTGGACTCGGTTATCGTGGCTGTGGGAACGGCTCGGCAGGAGGTCGGGATTCGCGGCCTGGAGAAGATGGGGCTTCCGCTGCGGTGGATCGGCGACTGTTCGGTTCCGCGAAAGGCCTTTGAGGCCATTCATGAGGGTTTTTTGGTTGGAATGGAAATCTAACGGGGGGGATCGACGATGCAACCGATGACAATCTCAATTCCCACAAAGATCATTTTTGGAGTCGGGAGCCACTCCCGGATTCCCGAAGAAGTGAGAGGGTTGGGAGGGGAGGCAGTCTTTTTGGTGACCGATAAAGGTGTTGCCCAAACCGACTTCTTCAAAAAGGTGATCGACCTTCTTAAGTCATCGAAGATCGGTGTTGAGACCTTCGATGACGTGGAATCGGATCCCAGTGACAAGACTGTGGAGAAGGCTTTCGCCCTTTTTCAGAAAAAGAAAGCAGCGGTCCTTATGTCCGTGGGGGGTGGAAGTCCGATAGACACAGCCAAGGCGGTTGGGATTCTTGCTACCAATGGGGGGAGAATTCATGACTACGAGGCAGTCGATCGGATCAAGATCCCGCCCATCCCGCTGATCGCCGTTCCGACGACAGCGGGAACAGGATCAGAGGTTTCTGGTACCTCCGTGATCACCGATACGGAAAGAGGGCTCAAGATGTCGCTTCGCCATGCCCGCTTCAACCCGGCTCGGGTGGCTATTTTGGAACCTCTCGCTTTGACTTCTCTTCCCGCTTCCGTGGCGGCTCATGCCGGGATGGATGCTTTCGTCCATGCTTTGGAATCTTACGTTTCCCTTCAATCCAGCCCCCTGACCCAGGGAATCACTCTCCACGCCATTCGGTTGATTGCCGAAAGCATCCGGCCTTTTGTGGCGAACCGCGGCAATTTAGAGGCCGGAGGGAACATGCTATCGGGAGCGGCGATGGGAGCCGTTGGTTTCACCAATACCGGCGCTGGGAATGTCCATTGCATGGCCAGATTTGTGGGGAGCTTCTTCCATGTTCCCCACGGTCTTGCGAATGCGGTCTGCCTGCCCTATGTTGCGGAGTTTAACATGATGGCATGCCCGGAGAAATTTGCTCGGGTGGCGCAGGCTATGGACGTTCAGATCGATGGCCTGACATCCTTGGAAGCGGCAAGATCAGCGATTGCAGCCATTAAAGTCCTCGGTGAGGATATCGGCATTCCCCGAAATCTGAAAGAAATCGGAGGCAAAGAAGAGGCGATCCCCAAGATGGCCCAGCTGGCTTTCCAGGCAAACTACAACCGCTGGAATCCCCGCTACACCACAGAGGAGGATTTTGTAAAACTCTTTCGTAGGGCGATGGGATAAGGAGAGGGGTTCCTTCCAGCAACGATCTATATCATGTTTCACCGGTTTTTCGGGAAAGAATGCCTGGACGATGGAGAAGGCTCCAGGACAAAGAGGAGAAGAAAGGAGGAGAAGAAATGATATCCCAAGCGGATCGACTTTTGGAGGGGGCCATTGACCTTCACTGCCACGGATACCCTGAGATAAGCTTTGATGTGAAGATGAGGGTGGAGGATTTGGAGGCCGCCCAATTGGCTGCCCAAGCGAAAATGAAGGGTTTTGTGCTCAAATCACACATGTGGCCGACGATAGGGCGAGTCTATCAGTTGAGAAATCAGATTAACGGAGTTGAGATCTGGCCGAGTATAGCGCTGAACACGAGCGCTGGAGGGTTCAGTCCTTGGACGGTAGAATCAGCTTTAAGACAGGGAGTAAAGGTAATTTGGATGCCCACATGGAGTGCTAAGAATGACATCCAGCGAGGAGGGTTCAGCCGTTTAATGAAGGATTGGCTTACCACCATAAATCAAATTAAACCCGAAGATGGCCTAACGATTTTTAATGATGCGGGAGAAATTGATCGGCATGTGAAAGAGATTTTGGCCATGGCTAAAGATTATGATGTAGCGGTCTTTACAGGCCATCTTTCACCGGAAGAAGTCTTGGCTGTTGGTCGAGAAGCTAAAAAGATGGGTTTAAAGAAATTAATTTTTTGTCATCCAGATAGTAGGACTGTGGGAGCCGAGATGGAGCACATCAAGGAGATGGCCAAAATGAACTTCTTCGTCGAATTTACTTTTCTGGGCTTACTCCCCGCCTTTTGGAGAATCAGTATCCAGGAAGTTTGCCGAAGAATCAAGGAGATTGGAGCGGAGCGTTCGGTTCTCACAACAGATTCATTCTTTGAATGGGCCACCCCTCCTGCAGAAATGATGCGAATGTTTATTGGTTCGCTATTAACCCAGGGAATAACCGGAGAAGAGATTGAAATGATGGTTCGAAAAAACCCCAGTGAATTGCTAAATGTTTAAGGAAGATTAGAAAGATCTTTCGTAAGGCTCATAGGGCTTAATATGACGGAGTCTTATTCTTAATCCGGATTCGCTGCCACAAATAGGTACCCCCCAAAATAGCTGCGCCCACATAGCTGGAAAGCGGTTCGTGCCACCACAAGCAAAGGAGGGCAACAACCAAGATAAACCGCTGGTAGGTTTTTAGCGTTGCTCCGCCAAAAAAGCCGATAATGACGGCTCCCAGAGCGATGATTCCCAGAATGACCGTGGCGAAGACAAAGATAAATTCCATATAAGGGAATGGCCCCCGGGTTTTTTGGAGAATATACGGCATGAAGACGAGAACGGGGCTGAACACAAAGGCAAAGGGCACGTACATCCCCGACCAGGCGAGGGTAAAGGCCCGGAGCCCTGTTTTAAATGGATCACCCTGAGAGATCCCTGAGGCGGCGTACGCCGCTACGGCAACCGGCGGCGTGAGATCGGCCAGGATCCCGAAATAGAACACAAACAGGTGGCTCAGCAGGGGGGCCACGCCAAATTTCAGCAGCGCCGGTGCGGCGATGATGGAAACGACGATATAGTTGGGCGTGGTCGGCAGTCCCATCCCGAGAATCAAACTGGCAACGCCGGTATAGGCCAGCATGAAAAAAAGAGTGGTGTGGTCCAGGATAAAGATATTTAAGAAATCCAATTTATCCACAATGTCGGCGGTGGAAGTGGCCAACTCGATTGTGACCGAGGCGAATTTAAGTCCCAGGCCGGTTAAGGTGGTGGTCCCCACGATGAATCCCACGGCAGCGCAGGCGGCCCCGATGGCTAAGGCGTTCTTCGTCCCCCATTCTAAGCAATCAAGAACGTGTTCGATCTTCATGCGACCTTCTTTCAAGAAGAGGCCGACGACGATGACAAAGAAATCACACCAGAAGGCGGCACGCCCGGGTTCTGTTCCTCGCTGCAGGAGGAAAAGCAAAAGGACAATGGCCATAACTCCCCACACCCAGTAGAAAAAAACCATCCCCCGCACAGTCCAAATGAGGCCTCCGACAATGAAGGCCAACCAGACAACCGTCCAGATCACGGGGCCTTCAAAAGGATTCCACAAGAAAAGGAGAATGGGAGCCACGGCAGCCACGGCGATAAAGAAGCTTTTGGTGCGGGGTCCGGACTGCGCAAAGGCCACCGAGCTGATGATTCCCCAAAAGGCCGCCAGGAAGGGCGTAAACCCGGAAATAAGCAGCCAGATGATGATAATGAGGGGGATCACCAGGGTTCCATTTTCCCGGATGAGTTTTGGTACGCTTGGTAGTTGATCCCGGGGAATTCCCTTCATATTGTTCTTTTTGGCTTCGAGGTGCACCATGACCCCAACGGCAAAGAAATGGCAGATGGCCGGTATGATGGCACAGGTGGCGATGGTTAGGTAAGAGATTCCCAGGAATTCGGCCATAATGAAGGCGGCGGCACCCATGATGGGTGGCATAAACTGCCCGCCCGTCGAGGCCGAAGCCTCTACCGCGCCGGCAAATTCTCTTCTGTACCCCATTTTCTTCATCATCGGGATGGTGAAAGCCCCGGTGGTGACCGTATTGGCCACCGATGAGCCGGAAATGCAACCCAGCAGGCCGGAAGCCACGATGGCGACTTTAGCGGGACCGCCTGCGGACCAGCCTGCCAAGGCTGTGGCCAGATCAATGAATAATTTCCCCAGCCCCGTTTTCATGGTAAAAATTCCG
>JAOUFX010000214.1 GCA_029857975.1 Deltaproteobacteria bacterium
TACGGTCTATAAAGACCTGCGGGGGCTCTTTCGGACATACGGCAATGTGGCGCATATTGTGACTTTAAAAAAAACCGGAATCAAAACCGTCGACGACCTGAAAGGGAAGAGAATCAGTATGGGAACCGCAGGGTCAGGCTCGGCCATCTCGGGAGAAAAATTTCTGCGTCACCTCAAGCTGTGGGATAAGCTGAAAGCTGTCCACCTGCCTCCGATGGAGGCATCGGAAGCCTTGAAGGACGGCCGCATCGATGCGTATAACTGGCATACCGGGATTCCAGCGGCGGCCATCGTCGATACGGCGGCAACCCATTCCAAGGAGATGGTTCTCCTCAACATCCATGCCCCGGCTGAACAGTCGGGTTTCTACAAGGCTTTACCCTATTACTCCTACAGGGAAATTCCCGCCAAGACCTATCAGGGCCAGGAGCAGCCCGTGCCTTCATGGGACACAGGCTGCTTCATCATTGCCACAAGGATCTCGATCCCGAGATCGCCTATTTGATCCTCAAAGCCTACTTCAGCGAAGCGGGGAAGAAGTATGCCATCGCCGTCCATGCCTCAGCCAAGGAGACAACCATTAAGGATGCCGTGAATGGCTTTACCATCCCCCTGCATCCTGGCGCGTTACGCTTCTGGGAGGAGAAGGGGCTCAAGATCCCCCCAGAATTGCGGCCGTGATGCGAGAAATGGGGGCAGGCAGGGGCTCTGGGAGATAGGGTGATCCCTTCCCAGGGTCCCATTTTCAGTCTCTTGGCGCAGGATTAACATCATAAGGTCGGGAGAGATTTTCATGGTCGGGTTGGAGAAGGTCAAGAATTTCATCGTCGAAAAGCTGATGATAACCGAGAGGCGTCAGCTCCGCCACCCTTATGATCAGGTGAGTCATTTCCTCGGAGCAGCCCTGACTGTTCTTTTCATCTATTGGGCCGGGTTCGGTCGGGCAGACCCCCAGCACTTCCGGGGTATTTTCTTCGGAGTCACCATGATCCTGGGGTTCCTTCTATTTCCTGCCAGAAGGAGTTCGCCGAAGGATCGACCTTCCTTTATTGACTATCTCCTTATCATTCTCTGCCTGATCACGGTCGGCTACTTTATAATTGAATTTCCCAAGATGGCGTACCGGATGGGGGCGTTCAATAGGGCGGACCTAATCATGGGGCTGATTGCCGTCGGGTTATCGCTGGAGTATACCCGCCGGGTCATGGGGCCGGTCCTGCCCGCACTGGGCATCCTGGCGCTCATATACAGCCTGGAGCCGTTTGCTCCCCACTTCCCGGGGCTTCTGGCCCACCGGGGATTCAGCCTCCTGCGGGTCATGGGATTCCTCTGGGCGACCTTAGATGGCATTATGGGTGTCGTGGTCAATGTCTATGCCCGATATGTCTTTCCCTTCGTGATTCTCGGTAAGTTTCTGGAATTCTCCGGAGTGGGCAAATACTTGATCGACCTGCCGTACTCCTTGGCCGGTCGCTACACCGGCGGGCCGGCCAAGGTGGCGGTGGTGGCCAGCGCCCTCTTTGGCTCTATTTCGGGAAGCGCAGTGGCCAATACGATGGCCACGGGCACCTTCACCATCCCTCTGATGATTAAGACGGGCTACAGGCCCCATGTGGCCGGCGCCATCGAGCCCGCAGCATCCACTGGCGGTCAGTTTCTGCCGCCGGTGATGGGAGCCGGCGCCTTCCTTATGGTGGAGTTCATAGGAATTTCTTATCTGTCAATAATAATGGTTGCCTTTCTCCCGGCCATGATCTATTTTATCAGCGTTTTCACCATGGTCCATTTCGAGGCCGTTAAGCACGGCCTGAAAGGTTTGCCGAAGGAGGAGTTAGAAGATCCCCTCCGGTTATTGAAAAGAGGCTTTTATTACTTTATCCCCCTGGTCCTGCTCATTTATCTCCTGATGGAGGGCTATTCTCCAAACTACGCTGCGGTCTGGTCGATTATCTGCTGCTTGCCCATAAGCTGGATCAGGCGCGAGACCCGTCTCACCCCAGGAAAGATTTATCAGGCCTTGGGCCGAGGCACCCTGGACATGGTGAGCGTCAACTCTCTGGCCGGAACGGTTAATATTATCATCGCCATCGTCACCCTCAGCGGCCTGATGATTCGATTTCCCCACATTATCCTATCTTTTTCTGGGGATAGCCTGCTAGGGGTTCTGGCGCTGGCAGCGGCCGCGGCTTTTGTTCTCGGGATGGGGGTTCCCACCACCGCCTCGTACATCATGATGGCCATCCTGGTGGTGCCGGCGCTGGATCGACTCGGCGTGCCTATCCTGGTTTCTCATTTTGTGGTGTTCTGGATGACCCAGCTTGCTGGTTTGACGCCACCGGTTTGCGTGGTGGCGTATGCGGGTGCGGCTATTGCGAAAGCAGATCCATTCCTTACCGGTATCACCTCATTAAGATTCGCCGCGTTTCTCCCTATTATGCCGTTGTTGTTTGTCTACAGACCATCTATCCTTTTAGAAGGCAGCCCGTTGGAAATCATTTGGACTGCCTTTGTATCAATCGTGAGTGCCGTTGGCTTGGGATTTGGCTTATTCGGCCGAGTCAACGTATTGCTAAGGATGGTCTTATTTCTGGCTGCGGGGATGATGCTATGGCCCGGTTTCACCAAAGATTTAATTGGCTTGGCGCTAATGGCCTCGATATGGATATATATGAGGAGAAGTTCATAAAGCAAGGAAGATTCTTAAATTGATAACTGACTATTGATTACAAATCAGTCCATCAGCGCCCCCCCGTTCACATCCAGTATCTCACCGGTGATAAAGGAAGCTTCCGCCGAGGCGAGAAACAAGACTGCCTCTGCTACATCCTCTGGCTTTCCGAGGCGACCGAGTGGAATGGAGGCGATGATCTCCTTTCGCCTCTCCACTGACCACTGAGCGCTCATCTCTGTTTCGATGGCATGAGGGGAGACGCCATTGACATTGATGCCGTAAGGGGCCAATTGCCTTGCCAGTGTCTTGGTCAGGGCATCCACTCCCGCTTTGGACGGCCCGTATCCCGGCGCTGAGGTAATGTCTCCCAGTTTGCCGGCGATGGAAGAGATGTTCACGATCTTTCCGTGGCCCTGGGATTTCATGATCTCAACGACAGCCTGGCAACAGTTGAAGGTGCCTTTGAGGTTAACCTCGATCACCCGATCCCATTCCTCTTCCGTAACCGTTTCGATCGTCCCCCTCCGGATGATCCCGGCATTGTTAACAAGGACATCGATCCGACTGAAGGCCTTTTGAACCTGCAAGGCCATCTTTCTCACATCAGCACTATGAGTAATGTCACAAAAGAGGGTAATGACTTCCCCCCCTTTTTTTATGATTTCCCTTTTCAAAATATTCAAGGTTTCTTGGTCAACATCCACAATGGCAACTTTGGCCCCCTCTCTTACGAAGGTTAAGGCAATAGCCTTTCCAATGCCTCTCGCCGCTCCGGTCACAATTGCCACTCGATCTTTTAGTTTCACTTTTTCCCTCTGGTCTCTCCCACTTTAAATTTAATAGGACGCAGATTTACGCGGATAACCGCAGATACAAAAAAGACGCTATGCGCATAGCGCTAAGCGATAAGCGACTTTCTGTGTTCACCCTGTTAGATAGTAACCATCTAACAGGGTAAATCCGTGTCCAAAAAGGAATTTCCTATACAATTGAATTAAAACTATCCTGTTTTCGTCAGTAGACCTTTCCGAATATCAAATTGGGAATGAATAAAACAAGATCCGGGAAAAAGATAAGAATTATGTCTATAAGCACTATCGCTGCAATGAACGGAATACATTCTTTGACATACTCTTCTATAGGACAATTCAAGATAGAACAAACGGTATACATGGAAACGCCTACGGGCGGGGTCACAAGTCCCAATACAACCATGAGCATCATAACAATTCCAAAATGCACGGGGTCAACGCCTACTTGACTTACCATGGGTAGGAGTATCGCGGTAAACAGCAATATAATGACTACGCTTTCGATAAACATGCCTAGGATAAAGAGAGCGCCGACAACTATGAGCAGTAATATCTGAGGGTTATTGGTTATTCCCAGCATGAATTCGGAAAATACATCCCCAAACCTTTCATAAGCGAGACCGTAACCAAATATTCCCGACAAGGCAATTATGAGCATAATCGAACCAATGTCCATTATGGTGAACTCAAGGGTTCTTTTAAACTTTTTCCATGTGAGCTCCCTGTAGAAGAATACACCGATTGCTAACGCATATACTCCGGCGAACGCGCCGGCTTCCGTCGGGGTAAACAGACCAAACCTTATTCCTCCTATCAATGCAACCGGAAAAAGAAATGCCCATATACTGTCGATAAATGCCACCACCACCTCTTTCAGGGAAGGTCGGTTCCTTTCGGGAAGATATTTTTTTTTCTTGGCGGTAATTGACACCGCGGTCATCAGAAACACCATCATCAAAAAGCCCGGAACTATACCCGCCGCAAAAAGCCTCCCGATGGAAACCTCGCCGATGCTCCCGTATAATATAAGTCCAATGCTGGGTGGAATGATGGGAGTGATACAAGACGAAAGGGTTGTCACGGAGGTCGTATAGCCCCTGGAAAAGCCTTTTTTGAGCATTTCTGTCCCCAGGATGCGTGCTTCCATGGCGGCATCGGCAATTGCTGAACCCGAAACTCCGCCCATGAGAGTGCTGAGAACAACGTTAACCTGTGCCAGTCCGCCGCGCATATGTCCGGCGAGAACTCCTGCCAGCTTTATAAGTCTATAGGTTATACCCGTTTCATTCATAAGGTTGGCGGCAAATATGAACAGGGGAATCGCCAGCAGCGGAAAGTTTTGCGTTTGCGAGATCGCAAGTTGGATCGTCATTGTAAACGGCAGTTGCGGGTTCTGCAGGAAAAAGACAGCCCCGGAAATGCCTATGGCAAAGGCTACGGGCATTCCCATCACCAGAAAAATTATGAATAAGATAAATACCAACAGCATCTTTCCCATCCCCTTAACTGCGGTGACCTGGTTTAACTCTATTCAAAACAGATCGTTATTGTATCTGTCTTGAATAGCCTTGCTCACATCTTCTTGCTCAATTTGTCCCTGATTTTAAGTATGGTGGTTATCACCATTAGCATTCCTCCTACAGGCACACTAAGCGTAACCCAAGTATAGCTGAAACCCGGGATGCCTTGAAAAGCTCTAAATCTGGTAGTATAGGAAAGCCACACGCCAAACCCTATAAGTGCCGTTAAAAATATTAGGATTATGAAAAGATTAATGATTTCAATAAAATTTTTATTTTTTTCCGGCAGCTTGTTGATTACGAAATCAACATTCATAAGCTTGTTGTTTCTCATGGCTACATCGGCGCTTAAAAAAGTACACCAGGCAAAAAGGCACACCGCCATATCCACCGACCAGTTAATGGGGTAACCTAAGTATCGCGTAGATGCGGCGATGAATACTAAGCCCACCATGAATACCAAAAAAACCTTAATTACCAAAGTCTCGCCTTTACAGATATACTCATATGCCTTTTTCATAACTCCCCTTTTATCTCCTAACCGGCTGCTGAAAAAGTCCTTTTCCGTCCAGTAATGTCATTCCCGCGGAAGCAGGGCCTGCCCCATACTTGATACGGGGGACGGCGTCTGGACTCCCACTCCCCGCTTTCACGAGGACAAGCTTCGCGGGAGTGATGGGGTATTAAAGTTTTTCCGCATCCTGCTAAAGCAAAACAGGATTAAACCAATCGCTCCCGAGAAAGTACATACGGAGACCGTTGCCCAACGTCCTATTTGTCATTGCGAGGAGGCCTGAGGCCGACGAAGCAATCTCATAAGCCATTGATTATTAAGGAGATTGCCACGGCGCACATGCGCCTCGCAATGACCGAAAGTGGGTTTTTCAAAGGCCTCATACGATAAACCGGCCCCTCAACTAGAGGAGGGACCGGTTTATACAACATAAAAGCTGATTTTCAGATGCTACTGATCCTACTTCTTTCCAAGTTCCTTAAAGACTTTGGCCTTTACGTCTGCAATTTTCAAAACCTCATAAGCTTTT
>JAOUFX010000216.1 GCA_029857975.1 Deltaproteobacteria bacterium
CTGAACTCTTCAGTTGATAAATTTTGCGGATCGGTGCAGATTTCAATCGATATTCAATGCTGTTTGGATATACTTTTCATTTCAGAAATTTTGGTGAAGTGCGGAGATTGGCACGCTTTCTATCATTTCTGAAACTCCACCAAAGGGAGGCGCAGGGAGAGAGGGAGTCCACCGCAAGGTTTTTTTTTCAAGAAAATGCGGGCATCGGCCACCAGCGCCCGCGAAAAAGTGCAAAATACGGGGTTTAAATCGATGGTCTCCATTACGGGCTGGATTTCCATGACGATCTGGGAAAAAGAGATTAACAATTGAGACAACTTGTCCATCCCGATCGGTTCTTGGCCCCGGTATCCCTCCAGAAGGGGCCGGCCTTGGAGACTTTGCACCATCGAAACTACGTCTTTTGCTTTGAGGGGGGCCATGCGCATGGCCACATCTTTGTAGATTTCTACGGATGTACCGCCCATTCCCAGAAGAATGACGGGGCCAAATTGAAAATCGATTTTCGCCCCCACGATAAGTTCTACCCCGGAATGCATCTCTTCGACCAACATGCCGGCAAACCCTTCGATCCGGCTGAACTCCTGGAAGGCCGTGGTCAGTTCCTGGGAGTCTTGAACGCCGAGGCGCACACCCTTTACTTCGGATTTGTGGGGGGTTCGTGGCGAAACCACTTTGGCTACCACCGGGTAACCGATCTCCATAGCAACCTGTAAAGCCTCCTCCTCCTTCTTGGCCCAAAAGAACCTCGGGGTATCAAGTCCCCCGAGAGAGAAGAAGCGCTTGGCCTCCGGTTCCATAACCCATCCAGTTTCGCGGGCGTCCGTCAAAATTTTTTCCATGGCTGCAGTCAGCATGGCTGGCTCCTTCTAAGACCCCTGGCCATCTGCACAGCCTCTTCGATAGAATGGGCAACCGGTATCGAGTTCAGCTGGAATCCTTCGATGAGCATGCGGTACTTTTCCACGTGAGGCACATAGGCGATCATCGGTTTTCCTTCCTGGCGGTAGACCAGGCTCAAACGGGCTCCCAGATCGGAAGAAATTCCCGGCAGGTACGGAAGCAGGAGCAACAGGAGGCAGTCGATATCCGGTTGGCGGCTCAAATAACGGGCCATCCCTACAAAGTCATCATCCACGGCGCTTCCTGTCAGATCAATGGGGTTTTTGAAGGAAGCAATATTCCGTATTTGTTCGGCAGCCAGAGCGCGGATCGACTGCTGGGTAGACTCCGAGAATGGAGGCACCTCCAGCGCATGGGCCGCACAAATATCCACGGCCAGTGCGCCATGCCCCCCGCTGCCACTGATGATGGCGACCCGGCTGCCGGCCGCTTTTTGATAGCAGCTTAAAACTTCGCAAAGGGAAATCAACTCGGCTTCACTCCGTGCCTCCAGAATTCCGTACTGGTCCAGAACGGACGAAAAAACTTCATAATCGCCGGCCATGGAGGCCGTGTGACTGGTGACTGCCCGCTGCCCCCCCTGGCTCCTGCCGGCTTTCAAAACAATCACAGGTTTCGGGCAGTCCATGGCCGTTAAAACAAAATCCCGTCCCTCGTTTTCTCCGAAACCCTCGATGTAAAAGGCCACCACGCCGGTTGCCGGATCCTCAGCAAAATACTTAAGCAAATCTATCTCCCGGATGAGGGCCTTATTCCCGATGCTGACCGCCAGAGAAAGACCTACTCCTTCGGAACTGAAACGAATGAGGTGATCCACCAGAACCCCGCCGCTCTGGCTGACCAACGCCACTTTTCCGGGGTCCGGTTTGACAATCCGCTCGCTGGGAATAAAAAAAGTATCCACCACGGGGGGAGCATAAACTCCCAAACAGTTCGGGCCAATAAAGGGGAAATTCGCCTCGCGGGCCATGTCTGTGATTTTTTCCTGCAGGTCCCTCCGCCCGCTCTCGGCGAACCCCCCCGAAACGACGATGGCCCCTCCCACTTCTCCACGGATGCAGTCTTCCATGACTTGGGGAACGAATTCGGCGCGGGTGGCAATCACCGCCAGGTCGACCTTGCGCGGAATTTCGCCCAGAGCCCGGTAGATCGTCTCGCCCTGAAACAGGCCGCCGCGGTAATTGACAGCAAACACTTTCACGGCCTGCCGGAGGTTGTTCTTGTTGTAGATTACATTGGCAGGATGTCGCTCATTGTTCTGTGAGACCCCGACGACCACCATCGTTTTAGGCTGGAAAAGGGGGGTTAAGTTCATCTACATCCTCTCCCATTGCAATTGATTATTCTCCAAGCGCCATGATCATAATATATCATGCCCTGGGATTGTCAGGTACATAAGAATGGTTCCCCGTAGACAAGAACGAAGCCGGAAAATATTCGGAAGAGGGGTCATCCATTGCCTTCCCCTAGCTGGTTATGATATGCCTTTCAGCTGAAATAGAAGAAAGAAGGCATCAAAAAATACCCTCCCTGCTGAACCATGAGACAAAGCACCGATCGCCTGCTCAGGCATCAATGCTCTGCAATCATCCCTTTTTTAGAGGAGGAACGCTTATGAAAGTTATGATTCGATTGCTGATCAACATGGCGGCCATCTTAGGCATTACTTATCTGTTCCCCAGCTTGATGCGGGTGGATACAATCTGGGCCGCCTTGGGCGCTGCAATTCTCCTGGGGATCGTCAACGCCATTGTCCGCCCCATCTTTGTCCTGCTTACTCTCCCTTTCACGATTCTCACTCTGGGGCTCTTCCTCCTGGTGATCAATGCCCTCCTTCTCTGGATGGTGTCGGGCCTGATCGGAGGCTTTCAGGTGAATGGTTTCTGGGGAGCCTTTTTCGGTTCCCTCCTAATCAGTTTTATCAGCTGGGCCCTGTCGCGCCTATTTGTCAGCTAGCCCCAGGATTTCAGGCGGCACCGCAAGCGGTTCCAATATTATCAACGGGAAAGCCAGAAATATCATGATTGTCTACCGGTGAAAATCAGATTATTATTAAAGGTAGTAGAGCAGCGTAGGCAAATTGGGCAATATTCAGCTAATTTTAATTATTTCTTTGCATTTAAGGCGGACATTTGTAAAGGGCTTATATCTATCTTGGTTGAATTTCAGAAGCCGCAAAAATAGCGGAGATCAAAAACATATCTGCAAGAAGCGTGGCTTTGACTCGATAGACGCAATTGGCACGATCTGTACACCTGAATTCGTTTTCATTTCTTTTGAAATATCATTCACGTATCTGGTATAATCCCATTTTGCCATTAGAAGTTTTGTGATTATTCCCATGGGGAATTTTTTATGGCGGAAGAGCAATTCTCTTTAAGCGCCGAAGAAATATCAACCAACGGACGGTCAAGCAGCGAAGACATCATTTATCCGTTTATCAACCGGTTGATCCACCAGGCCGAAACCATTTTCGATCTCGATCTCTCCTTCAGTGAAGCCGATATTTTTCAGATCTTAACCCAGAACATTGTCCATTTTTTCGATGCGGAGATGGCCAGCATCTGGCTCTTAGAAAATGGCGGGCAGCCTTTGGCTTCTTTTGTCGGCCAGAAGAGGTTATTCAACGATTTCAAGAATGCGGAGCTTTTTGATATGGCCATTGCTGGCGAGGTCGTCAGGAATCGTCGGCCCCTGTCGATCCCCGACATCTGGAAGGAGGAAAGGTGGCAAAATAAGGAGCCCTTTCGGCAGTTTGGAGTTAATTCCGTATTGGTGGTTCCCATTGCATTCCCGCGGTTCTCGGGCCAGGATTCCGACCAGGGGGGTGTGCTCCAGATCTTTTATAGAGAACGGGAGAAAAGATTCTCCTTGTTGGAAATCGAAACAGCTGAATTGTTTTCGCGCCGGGTGAGTTTTGTCCTCGCCCGGAAGCGAGTCAAGGCTCTGCAAAAAAGTAGTGCCATCAAGGACCGGATTGTTGAGCATATCTTCAGGAGGTTGAGCAAGGGAGAGGGGATCCTCATGCGTGATTTATTTAATTCCGTGATCCCCGAATTGAGCGGATTCATAAACATCCAGAGATGTGCTCTCTTCTCCATCAATCGGCAGAATAAAGAAGCTGTTTTGGAAGCTGGATACCCGGAGAAAGCGCATGGGATTGGCAAAACGCGCTCCATAGAAGAACCATATATCAAAAGAATTGTCGACCAGACGGGCCCGTTTGGACAATTTGAACATGAAAGGATCGATCACAATTACATTCTGATCACCAATCCCCAAAGGAGCCATCTTGTCCCGGGTGACATTAGATATTTCCTCGAAACGCAAAATATCCATTCCGTCCTTTATCTTCCTTTAAAGAGGGAGAAAGAGGTAAACTATTTTTTGACCTTTGACGCTCAGGGGTACCACCATCAGTTTGCGGAAGAGGAGATTGACATCCTCGTGTTTTTGGGCATGGAGTTGATGAAGGGTTTGAGCTTGGAGAAACTTTATGATCTTTTGCATGACTCCAAGAATATCGCTATTTCTCAGGCCTATTTCGCCAAACGGATTCAAAATATTCTCAATAAAGAAAAGTATCCGAAAAATGAAAAACTAAATGAGGCGGTGGAGATTATTTGGGAGGGAAGTAATCGTCTCCAGGAAATGTTTCTTGTTCTTTTTGGGGAAGGAAAGGAGGCCATTGTCGATGTGACGGAAGTGCCGAGGAAGCGGTTTCTTATTTATCAGGAAACCATGAAGGAGATGAAGAAGGACACCATTCATTTTATCCAAAAAGGATTGACCCCCTCCCTTCGCTTTCGATGTGTGCCTTTCCATGCCGAACGGGTCATTGACAATCTTCTTTCAAATGCGGTTGCCGCCATTCCCGATGAAGGCGGGGAAGTTTCGATTCGCACCTGGCAACAAGATTTCTGGGTGGTAATAGAAATCGTTAATACCGGACGGGTTTCAAAAGAAGAAATGGAGCGACATCTCCGAGGGGAGGAGGGCAAGAGAAAGGGCCGGGGGCTGCATGTCTGTAACCAGTTGATAGGAAACATGGGAGGGGAAATCGAGGTCGAAGTGAAAGATGGTTTGGTAATTTTCCGGGTGAAGCTGCCCGTTTTGAAATCAGATTTGTGATTTTCTATTACTGCTATGATACCTGGCCTTTTTGGGCTGACAAAAGTTCAAGATATCCAGATGATATATTCAATTTGGGACATTTTTTCTCAGGTTAGAAGTTTGGCACGCTAACATAACTTCGGACCTGTCGGTCGGACCCCCAAGATATAGTATCCCCTATAGAGCATTTCTCCCAAGAAGAGAAACTCAGGATTGTGTGGAGCTGAAGCGTGAAATAAGAGATCTTGAAGGAGGCACAGATGGCAAAATACACGAATAGCCACACGCACCTGACTGGTGCAAACCCGGGAAAATTACTTGATTTCTACACTCGGGTCATGGGGGGGAAGATAGACCGCGAATTTCTCCTCGGCGGCAGCCACAAAGCCTGGGACGTAAATCTGGGAGGGTTACTGATTCGTATCTCTGATTGGAGTAATGGCGACGAAGTCCTCAAGGAGGAGTATGCCAGAGCCAGAGGAAGGCACCAGTTCGGGCTACATCACTTGGCGATGACCGTAGATGACATGGATAAAGCCTACACCGAGCTTAAGGCAAACGGAGCCGAGTTCGTGCTGCCTCCCAAGGCGACTGGTCCCGCATCAAAAGTCGCCTTCGTCGTCGCTCCGGAAAATGTTCTGATTGAGCTTATTGAGAGAAAATAAAGAGAAGGAACACGGCCGGTCTGGTCGGACTGAATGAATTAAGGAGTCACCCATTAACAGGCCCTTTTCAAGAGGAAAAACTTAATCTGAGCAAGAAAAAATTATTTTCTTGAATTCTTTTTTACGGAGTTATCGCCATCCTTCCCATTGCCGAAATTTCTCTCGGATTACGTACAGTGGCACGTTCTCCGCTATTTTTCTATTGACCCAAATGGGGGATTTTGATACCTTGACATCGTCATTGATTGACCGTTAAAAAACCAACCCAACAACCTGCCCTCGAAATTCTGGAGGATTTATGAAATGGGTTTTCCAGAAGGATCCAATATGAAGGCTCCAGGGGGGTTTTAATATCCCTA
>JAOUFX010000215.1 GCA_029857975.1 Deltaproteobacteria bacterium
CACCCCCCGCACACCCAGGACCCTGGCAGCGGCTTCATGCTCCTTCTTTCTGATATCAGAGAGTCTCCCAGGGCTCATGGTCTCGTCAGAGCTTCCCCGCTGACCTGTGGTGGCGATGAGGTATATGACCTCTGCCCCCTCCCTGGCGGCCTTGGCCACTGTGGCGCCTGCCCCAAAGTCGTTGTCGTCAGGATGCGCACCCACTACCAGGACAGTCTTTCCCTTAAAGTCTATCCCATTCATATCCATCACCAATAATTTGTGTTTGTAAAAGTCCCCGTTTTAGGCATCAATTCAGCCAAGCCAGCAGTTACACTGTTACACTTTTCCCCGGCACGAGCTTTCGTGAAAGCAGATATTGCTGAAAATCGGGAAGGGTTTATGAAGGTAACATTTTCTTCTCATATAAGTTCATGCCTATAATATACGTAACAGTTTAGCCCTTTGAAAAAATTGGCTAAACTTCAATGCAAAATGCAAAAATTAAATTAAAAATTTAAAAATGATTAAATCTTTTCAGAGAAATTTGCATTTTTCAATTTGCAATTTTCACTTTTCAATGAAATTTAGCGTGTCTTTTCAAAACGCTAAATTGATACTAATATACGAATTCTGTATAATACGATATTACGGATCAATTACGGCAGTCAATAAGATTTTCCTTCATAACTATTTGTTTTTTTGGATAAAATATAATATTATTAACCATAAAGCGAAGGAACAAACCTCTTCCGAATAATAATTGAACGGCCGCGCTGCGCGCGCCCGTACGGCAAGTTGTGCGCACACACTTGCCCGATTAGTCCGACCGCGCGCTGATTCGCGCGGCCGAACAAAATAGTTCGAACCGTTAGGGCAAATATTCATGTGTGAAACAGATTTTGAGTCCGAATATAAAGAGAAAACCCTTGATTACGAACTATGGATCGCCAAAGCGGAAGAATTGCTTGAAGTTGCAGGCTTTCTAGAACCTGAGATTGAGAAGATGTGGGCAGAAATGAGGGAAGGGGGTTTTCTCAAGGAGCATTATATAACAACCTACTTTATGCTTTGTTCCTATGCACTCGAAAATTTACTTAAAGCACTCTATATCAAAACAAATTACCAGAAAATAGAAGCGGAATTAAAAGAAAGTTGTGAATTGCCAAAGAGCATCAAGAACCATGATCTCTGGAAATTAGCAAAAGAGTTGGATGTAGTCGAAGAAGAATGGGGAGAGGAAACTTTACTGAAAAAATTAACCAGAAGTGCTGTTTGGTTTGGAAGATATCCAACACCACCCAACCCGAAGGATTTAAAGAGGTTTCATGATTCAGAATATGAAAATACACCTACACCTATACCCTTTAGTTCATATATGAACACGGATTTAGAAGAAATAAGAGCGATAATATCCAGGATTAAAAGCAAATTAAACCAAAATATCCCCTAACGATCCGCTTCAGCCGATCGCTTTACAGCGACGGCTGAGCTTGGCCGTTAGGCTTTAATAACAGGATTGCCATATGCACTTCGAGATTTTAGGGAAGATCCTATGGACCGAAACGATTGCCTTGGGTCATAGCATTCGCGAGTTACGAAGACTGAATCGTGTCTATGGAAAAACAAGCTGGAGAAAACGCAAAGGAGTTGCTAAAATTAGATTGACAAATGGGGCTGTAAAGCTTGCAGAATTACACTGGTACGAGGGGCACGGTAAGGGCAGGAAAGAAATAAAAATCAAGAAATACTTGGAGTAGAAAACAATGAAACAAAAATTTCTGCTTTGCATTGACAACGAGGGTTACGAAGCATCCTTGGAGATACGAAAGTTGTATGAGACGATTCCAGACAAGGAGGCTGAGCGTCACAAGCAGGTGCGAATCATTGATGAGTCTGGAGAGGATTATCTTTATCCTTCCAGGTTCTTTGCACCTGTCAGGCTTTCAATGCAAACAAAAAACAGAATTATCGATAAAGCAGCCTAACAACCGCATCAACCTGACGTGGAATAAACCTAGCGGTTTTTTGGCATAGGCGGTTGCCCGCGCAGGTTATGCTTTTCGTTCGGCAGGAGAGGAAATGAGAGTCATAGAGGAAAACTACAAGCGTATCACGGATGACAGGCGTTCATTCGATATTCACTTTTGGCAATCCCAAGGTGATCGTGCCATTTTTGAGGCAGTATCGGAAATGCTGCATGACTACTTCTTGATTCGAGGTAAAGATGCTGGCGAATTCCGACTTCAGAGAACTGTTGAATCTTTTCGAAAAGCATAAGATTCGCTATCTTGTTGTGGGCGCCTATGCAGTAATGAAATACAGCGAGCCACGATTCACGAAAGATCTTGATCTATGGATAGCGACTGACCCAGAGAATGCAAATTCGGTGTATGTGGCGTTGAAAGAATTTGGTGCTCCACTGGCAAATCTTACAACAGATGACTTCACCCACCAGGATTACTTCTATCAGATGGGAATACCGCCTTTGCGGATTGATATTATGATGTCGATTCCGGGAGTCGAATTTGAAGAGGCATGGAAGAACCGTGAGGTCGTTGAATTGGATAACCTTAAGATTCCGTTCATTTCGAGATTTGACCTGATCCGGGCAAAGGAAGCGAGCGGAAGGCCGCAAGACAAGATTGATATCGATAGACTCAAGGAAGCCGAACAATTGGATGCACTCGACGAGAAATAGCGCACCGCATCGCTTTGCCGTTTCTTGCGAGTGATCCATGACGTTGAGGCTGTAGAAAAAGTCCCCAAGCAAATTTTTGGGCGAGATGCAGAAAAAAGTGACCTCATAGAATGCACCACGATCAACGATCTCATGCATGGGAAGGGTCAAGAGACCCCCGAAAACATCGTTCTCACTCGTCAAAAGGACTTTTCCTACAGGCTCGTTCGGTCGCGCTGCGCGCGCCCGAACGGCGAGTTGAGCGGAGTGCCTCGCTCGATTTGTCCGACCGCGCGCTGATTCGCGCGGCCGAACAAAATCGTTCGAGCCGTTCGCCCAAGAAAAAAATTAAATGATTCGTACCCCATGATATAATTCCTACAAGATAATATTGACGGAGGTTTTCAAAGATGGTCAGAGAATTCAATGTGGTAATAGAAAGGGATAAAGACGGCTATTTTGTTGCCTCTGTCCCCGAGCTGCGAGGATGCCATACACAAGCCAAATCCCTTGATGTGCTAATGAAGCGAGTGAAAGAAGCTATTCAGCTCTGCCTCGAGGTTGAGGAACCCGTATCAAACGAATTTATTGGCATTCAGCGTGTGGCCGTTTCCTCATGAACAGATTTTCTGCAGTCGCTGGTTCCCAACTTATCAAAGCCCTTCGGAAACTTGGTTTTGAAGTGATCCGTATGAAGGGCAGTCACCATTTCTTGCGCCATCCAGATGGCAGGAGCACAGTCATACCGGTACACCGCGGCGAGACGATTGGGCGCGGACTCCTTGCTCAAATCCTGCGAGATTGCGAACTCTCCCAAAAGGATCTCCAGGAAATACTCTGAATGAACAAAGCCTTGTATCCGATGCTTGACGATGCTGCCGCTCGCTGAAGAGATACTGCATGGATAAACCATTCCAACGCAAAGGGGCAGAAAGTAATACGCAGGTTGGTCGTGATTTTGAGGCCAAGGCTCAGAATTTCTTTGTTCAAAGGAGTTTGCACTTGACTCCCGGCATGGTACTTGAAATCGAGCCGTTCGCCCTCGGCATTGGCGAGTAAACTCGCCAACCCGATTCCGAACCGCTCAACTCGCCGTTAGGCCCATTAAATTGGTACAATTTAGGAAGGATAGAATGGAATTTGAATGGGATCCGAAAAAGGCGGATAGTAACAAACAGAAGCACGACGTGACTTTTCAGGAAGGGGCAACCGTTTTTGGGGATTCATTGGCTATAACCTTTGCCGATCCTGATCACTCTGAGGATGAAGAGCGATACATCACTTTTGGACTTTCAACTCAAAAACGGCTCCTCGTTGTCTCACATGCAGACCGTGGAGATAAGACGAGGATTATCAGTGCGCGTCTTATGACCAACAAGGAAAGGAAAATCTATGAAGAAGGTTAAATTAGACGAACTGCGTTCGGAATATCACCGTGATGACCTTGGCCCGGGTGTTCGCGGCAAATATTTTGCATCATACCGAAGGGGAACGAACTTGATTCTCCTTAGCCCTGATGTGGCTAAAGCATTTCCTACCGAAGACGCTGTAAATGATGCCTTACGTTCGCTTATAGAAATTGCACGAAAATCTACTGGCTTAACAAGACGCTCAACCGGACGCGCGAAAAAACTGCGCGCCGGTTAGCTTGGGCATTCGGTCGCGCCGTTATATTTTTCGGACCCATTTAAGGGGCAAAATGAAGACGAGACAAAAAGTACGAAAAGGTATAATTTTATTCTCTTTCTTCCTATTCCCTGCAATTTTCTATTACCTGTCCCCCGTGCTCATTGTTCAGGCAAGTTCAAAAGGCGTTATCAACGGTAGTTTTGTTCTTTTTATTCTTATGTTTATTGGCTCTCTTTTCTTGGGCAGAGGGTATTGCGGCTGGGTTTGTCCAGGCGCTGGTTGCCAGGAGGCTATCTTTCTCGCAAGGGATAAAAAGGTGACCAGGGGTGATTACGTTAAATGGCTCATCTGGCTGCCTTGGATCAGTTCAATTGTACTATTGGCGATCAGGTCTGGAGGGTATAGGAGAATAGATTTTTTCTATCTGACGTCACACGGCCTTTCCATCGGCGATGTCCAGAGTCTTATAACCTACTTATTTATTCTTCTTCTGCTCATCGTCATGCCAGCATTTGTTTTTGGTAAAAGATCATTCTGTCATCATTTATGTTGGATGGCTCCTTTTATGATAGTTGGCAGGAAGATTAGAAATTATTTTCAATGGGCTTCTCTGCAGTTAAAGTCGGACTCTGAAATCTGTAAGCATTGTCACACCTGCACTGAACACTGCCCGATGAGTCTTCCCGTAGAGGAAATGGTTAATCAGAAAATCATGGAAAATAAGGAATGCATTCTCTGCGGCACCTGTGTTGATGGCTGCAAAGAAGGTGCAATAACATTTGATTGGGAAAAAATATAACAACCGCATCAGGGGAAGGAGGCCAGTATGGAAGCCAAGGATGCCTATTTGAAATTAGCGGAGATGATGCGTTACCCGGAATCAAAGGAACTCATCAGTCTGCTGCAATTTTTATTAACCCCCATTCAAGCTCAGATCGCCGCATCTCTCCCCGCTGCCCATCAGGAGTTGGCCAGAAAATATGGCCTAAATGAAGAAGAAGTGGATAAAAATTTGTGGGATATGTTCAACCGGGGGTTGATCTTCCCCAAGGATTTTTCCAAGATGGATGGAGCCAGGTTTGCCCGCTCCCTGCCGCAATTGCACGATGCCATCCTGTCCGACCTGCGGTGGGACCCCAAGAAGGAATCGGAATTGGCCCAGAAATGGCAGGCCTTTTATCGGAGCGGATATGACCGGGACCATGCTCTGTGGTTTCTGCAAACCGGGGTTCCCATTCAGAGAGTCTTACCGGCGATCAAAGCCTTCCCTCCCGATACCAAGTTCGAGCCCTGGGAGGACGTTCGAGAAATTGTGAAAACGACCACGAAGATCGCTATGGCAGGATGCGCCTGCCGTTCTCGCCAGATGGGCGTAGGTTTGGACTGCAAATTTGCTGACCGGCTCTATTGCATGCAGTTGGGGCGAGGAGCGGAATACGCCATCCAGAGGGGCAGCGGAAGAGAACTTTCCCAAGAGGAAGCTTTAAAGTTTCTCTACGAAGCCGAAGACCGGGGTTTGGTGCACCAGGCCTGGAATTCTCAAAGCATGCAAGGGAACCCCATCTGTAACTGCTGCCCGGATTGCTGTGTGGATTGGGAAAATTTCAAGCGTTATAAGATCCCTACCAGCGGAAGATGGCTGCGGACCCGGTGGAATGCCTATGTGGACGAAATCCTCTGTAATGGTTGCGGCTTATGCCTTCCTCGATGCGGTTTCGAAGCCATTACCTTGAAGAACAACAAAGCGCAAAT
>JAOUFX010000217.1 GCA_029857975.1 Deltaproteobacteria bacterium
AGCCTCGGCTTCCGGGTAAATGCTGAAGGCCGTTCGTTGGTCTATTCCGGGGATACGGATTACTGCGCCAATATCGTCAGGCTGGGACGAAATGCAGACCTTCTCATTCTGGAATGTTCTTTCCCCGATGAAAGGAAAAAGGAAGGTCACCTTACCCCTTCTCTCGCGGGGAAAATAGCGCGGGAGGCCTCCTGTCAAAAGCTCCTCTTGACTCACTTCTACCCCGTCTTTCAGGGTCATGACATTCTTGCCGCATGCCGCCAAGAATTTGACGGCGAAATCATTCTGGCCGAAGACGGGATGAAAATAACGGTCTGATCCCCCTTCCCCATCCTCTGCTGCCTATTTCGAAATGAGGGACAATTCCCCGTGAAATTTACATTTTTCAATGAAATTTAGCTATTCTTTTCAAAACGCTAATTTGTCCCAAAATCTTATTGACAAACACATTGTAATTATTTAGCATTTGTAACATAAAGACCAATAAGGTAGTAAACTCGCGGCGACGTGACCTACGGCCACATCGCACGCTCGAATTCTCCTACGGGTCATTTACCTCGCAGGAGGCCAAGGGGCGCTACACGCCCCCTTGTAATCCCCGTATAAGGTTCCCCCCAGCAAGCTGGGGGGTATACTCGGCCAAAATCAATGTTTCTTAATACGTTGGAGCTCTTCTACAGGGACATCGCCAACCTGCTGGACAATGCTCAGAACAACAACGAGCCAGTGGGGTCGGGCCATGCGAAGTATTTGATATGACGTTAAATTCTGCCATTTCTGCCTCCTGAAAAGGGGTTATAATGAGTTTTTGGGGGGCCAAAAGGATGTTTTTTCTAAGAGGTTATGGCAAGAGCAAAGCGACATTACATTCCGGGGTACATCTGGCATATTACCCATCGTTGCCATAAACGAGAATTCCTCCTCAAATTTTCAAAGGATAGGCGTCGGTGGCTGCAGTGGTTGTATCAAGCCAGGAAGCGATATGGTTTGACGATCTTGAATTATATGGTCACGTCCAATCACATTCACTTGCTTGTGGTTGATGATGGGGAAAGGGACGTCATCCCCAATTCAATGCAATTGGTGGCGGGGCGAACGGGGCAGGAGTACAACCAGAGAAGGAATCGAAAAGGGGCCTACTGGGAAGATCGTTACCATGCAACGGCGGTAGAAAACGGCGATCATTTGGCACGGTGCATGGTCTACATCGACACGAATATGGTACGTGCCGGTGTGGTCAGTCATCCGGCGATGTGGCCATTTTGCGGTTATAATGAGATCCAGGAGCCCCGAAGGAAGAACATATTGATCAATTACGAGAAACTGCAAAGGCTGCTTGGGGCCGCGTCCTACGAACAGTTAAAGAGTAGCCACAAAGGATGGATAGACGAATATTTGGGA
This sequence comes from Deltaproteobacteria bacterium, assembly GCA_029857975.1. The sequence continues at coordinate 1,402 of JAOUFX010000217.1, forward strand.
GATGGGGTTCAAGGCCGACAAGAGGACTGGACACGTAGTGTTGCGGTGGGAAGCAGGCCTTTTATTGAGAAAGTGAAGAACATTTTAGGCTTCTGGGCGAAAGGGAGAGACGTCATAGAAGGCTTTAAAGGATATCAGCTTCGGGAGAGATCTGTTGGCTATAAGGCGTTTTTCGGGGGCCAAAAAGACGATATAGGCCTTGAAAATACCTATCGCTGGGACATTAACACTGTATAATCAGGGACATACCTTGGCCCGACCCCATTAAACCATTAAACCCATTTAAAATTTACAAAGTTTCTTCGGTCTCAAAAAATTAAACCTCTAATCAATACAAATAAGGAGGTACTATGGAGAAAGTCACTTATAGCCTTGAGGATGGAATTGCCCAGATCACGATGGATGACGGTAAAGCCAATTCAATGAACTGGATATTTTTTGAAGAGATGGGGAAAAGCATGGATCAAGCCGAGAATGATGGGGCGAAAGTACTTGTGATTACGGGCCGCCGGGGTTTCTTCTCAGGTGGGCTTGACTTGAAACTGTTGCCCACGCTTTCTGCAAGTGAGATGGGAGATTTCGCCACAACGTTCGCCCGTACCATGCTTCGCGTTTTCTCGTTTCCAGTTCCCACGATAGCAGCATCCACCGGACATGCGGTTGCGGGGGGGGCTATGCTAACCTTCGCCTGCGATCGCCGTTTTGCCATCGATGGACCTTACCGGATTCAAATGAATGAGACATTGATTGGCATTGCCTTGCCCAGCTGGATGTTTCTGATAGCCAGATCCGCCATTCCTTCTCGATGGCGCAACGAGGCTCTTCTTCATGCGAGGGCTTACAATCCCAAGGAGGCTCTGGAACGCGGCATACTGGATGCCGTAGCTAAAGATGCCGATAGTTTGGCAGCGCAAGTGAAGGCCGCGACTGCGGAACTGTTGAGTCTGAACTTACCCGCTTACGCGGCCAGCAAGAAGAACTTGCGGCAAGCAGAAATTGAACACGTCCTAGATCTCTTGAAAAAGGATCTCTCAGGCCAAGCTTAGACATCGGCTCGGTTGGTAACATTATCATGTGGGGTAATATTATCATTGATGATTCAGGCAATATTAAATCCCATGTTGGAAAAAATTTGTTCACGACCATAAAGCGTGAACAATACGAAAGAATCCAACAATTAAGAATCGATCTTGTTGATTTGTTTATAAAGCATTTTACCCAGAATTCCTTATCACAAGAATTGTTAAAGGTAAGGGAATATATACAAAGCAATACTGATGCGATTTGTAAAGAATTAAACGATTATAAAGAAAACAAAAATTGGAAAGAGTTTAATGATTTGCTCTATTAACTAACAATGTCCCAAGTATACCTTTCCAAAGAAGGGATATAATTATCAAGTGATGTGATAAGTAAATTTCATTCTTTTCTGGTACCCCCACATTGAACTGTTGAAAGGAAACCCAGTTTATCACATAACCTCGGGCTGAACTGGATGCGCGAAAAAACGCCCGCGCACCTGTTAGCCCGGCCGTTGGGTGGCAAAGAAGGAGAAAGCGAGTTACATTCTCTTAAAAACAGGAGAGTTTTTATGGAAAAGATAAATATCGATCTCAAGAAGGAACAACAAGCTTCAATGGCACGACCTCGATACAAGTATTCAGCGATAGCCCGGTTCTTTTTCCTCTCGATGGATCTGGTTACAGGCAGGAAAGTGACACTTGCCAAAGCAAAACTCCTCGAAATCCTGGCCTGTATCCCCTATCGGGCCTGGGAGAGCCGTCAATACGCGCGGATGACAAAGCACTACCGAAATCAGGAACTTGTGCGACAGTCTTGCATGATTATGACATGGGGACGTGAAGCTCAGGATAACGAATACCGGCACTTGCTCGTTATCAATGAAAAGATGAAAGAGGACCGCGCCAGGGACCCGTGGTACTTGTTCCCGCCCATTCCCTTCCTGATGGTCGCCTTCTATGCCCTGTTGACATGGACGATGGCGCTGCTCGCTATCCGCCGGGCGTTTCTGTTTAATGCCGAGTTCGAGGACCACGCCGAGCACGTTTATGCCCAGTTTGTTCAAGAACACCCGGAATGGGAAGAACAGCCTGTCAACAATGAGCTGGTAAAAGAGTATGGGGTCTTCCAGACTTGGGCAGAAGTATTCAGGCGCATCGGACTTGATGAACGTGATCACATGAACAGTAGCTTTATCTTCTGCGGTAAACCTAATTGCGTTGTAGAGTACGAAGGTATGCCAATAAGTAATGGGGCCAGCTTTTGACATTTGACACTTAGTATTGATATGGGCTTTTCTTCTCCTGCCGCCGCACCCTGAGGAATCGGGGCGCCATCCTATACGGTTTTTGGCAACTCTCTATCGTTTCGCCCACGACCTGGATTTTGCCCAGGTCGCCCTCCCCGCAGCCCCCATCCCATAGAAAATTAAGATAGCGAATGTTATCGAAGTCCACCCCCATGACTTCAGTACCTACGCGGTCGACCGCCAAATAGTCCGTTCCGGCGATGGCCACACGGTGATTCACGGGCTCGCCGGCTATGGGGCCATTGCCCTCCATTCCTTCGAAGCCATCGAGGATTCCGAGATCGATGTGCAGGTGCTGCATGACCGTAAAAAGATTGTAGTCCAGAACTTGGGTTCCAGCTTCGGTCGGGTGTAAACGATTTTTATCCATGATCATGATGGAACCCATGATCACATTTTTGGCGGTAAGCGTAACCCCCACCTGGACGTGACTTTTCATCCTCGTGAGAGAAATAATGTAATGATTCGGGTCTACCATGGCCTGGGCAAGCTTCACGGGATGCGGTTTCATGTCCGGATGGATCACATAGACGACTTTCCAGGATGGGGGGTCGTTCAGATCCATCAGCTCGAGACCGTACTCCTCGGCCAGGGCATAGTACCCATATTCCTTGAAACCTCTCGCCGTGGTCCCCAACGTTGCGCCCTCAGCCACCGCAATGGATTTTCTCCCCTGTCTTGGAGAAACTCCACCACCGCTCGCACGGCGTCCGGATGGGTGGCACTGAGTGGTTTGTAGGCAGAAACGAAGTTCACCTTGATTACCGCCCGCCGCCCATGGGGGGTAATGTCATCAGCGATCAATTCCAGAGCCCGTCGGATATTCGCCTTGCGGTCATCGCCTTTGACCAGAGCTACTTTGGCCATCCGCTTTCCTCCTTCCTGCTTCTATTGCCAACTAAGCGCCAAAAATAATTCCCTGCCAAAGCTTTCCCGGGAGGATGGAAGAAAAAACGTAGGTGACTGCGGTGAGAACTATGGAAACGATGATCGCGGTGGATACTTTTCTGGATGGGAAATAGGTAAAAACAAAACCAAACACCAAGGCGGCTATCAGGAAGCCCAAGACATAGACCATCCCCAGGAGGACAAAGGTAGAAAGGATAAAGCCGATTACTCGCAGCGGTTTTCCTGCTTCCGGAGAGGAGTGGCTTCCGGCGCCGGGCATTTCCATCTTAATGATGCGCACCTCATCCAATCTTTTCAGGGCCGAAGAATCGGTTAAGAATAAAAGTAGCTTTATGATCGCAAAGATGGAGGTTAAGGTCATAAAGATGAATGGCACGGCAGCCGCCGTGAAGCGAAGCTTGGACAACTCCAGGTACAAAATGGCCATGAAAACCAACAGGAAGAGGCAAAAAGCGAGTCCCAGCTTGTTTTTCGCGATATTCTGCTGTAACTTTTTCATTCTTCCATTTGCCCTTTAAATCTCATTTTTGGCTTTTTGTCTTCCTCGAAGGAGAGGAAGAATAACGCTGAGTACAATCAAGATGACCAGAATGATGGATATGGGAGAAAAGAAATAGGATGTTTCTCCCAAAGAAATTTCCTGGGTCAGGATGAAGTTGTGTTCCACAATATCCCCGAGGATAAGAGGAAGGATAAGAAGGATCGGGGATCCCTTGAGCTTAACGGTTATATATCCCAGTACCCCGAAAATCAACATCACCAGGACGTCTAAGATTTCATAGCGGACGAAATAGGTAGCGATAAAAGCCAGGATCAAGATCGAGACACATAGGATATTGACGTTGATTTCCAGTATCCTGGAAAAATACCCCCCCAAATAGACTACGGCCAGACAAGAAAGCATGAACGCCACGGCCAGGGTGAGGGTAATCATAATGACAACATCCATATGATCCCTCAGCACAAAGGGTCCCGGTACGATGCCGTGCAAGGTCATGGCCCCTAAGAAGACGGCCATCGTCCCACTTCCCGGGATGCCCAGGGCCAGGGTGGGTACTAATTGTCCTACGTCCTTGGCATTGTTCGCCGTTTCCGGGCCAATGACGCCCCGGACATCGCCCTTACCGAAATTTCCGGGGTCCTTGGCCATCTGGACGGCCTGGCCATAAGCCAGGTAATTGGCCACGGTGCCTCCTATCCCCGGAATAACGCCGATGATAAACCCCAAAATCGTAGATCTCAAAATAAGCAGCTTATTCCTCAGCAAGTGACCAACAGCCTTGCGCCGTGAGCCCTTTACCTGGATCTTTTCGCTCACAATCCCCTTTTGTTGGGTATAAAGCTTTATAACCTCAGAAATGGCGAAGGCCCCCACGAGGGCGGGGATCAATTCAATGCCG
>JAOUFX010000218.1 GCA_029857975.1 Deltaproteobacteria bacterium
GGAGGGTTTTGGGCTGAAGAGCTTCCTCCTAAAATCAGCTAAGCCTCTATCTCCTCTTTGACGGAGATGGCCACTTTATAAAGAATCGTAAGGATGAAGAAACCCATGGCCCAGACTCCCAGGGTGATAAGCACCTCGGGCCCCGTGGGATAATATCCCGTGATCTTTTCCAAGGGGGAAGGGATAAAACCCGTCACCACCAAACCGAGCCCCTTCTCAATCCACAAGGAAACAAAAACTGCCGTACAAGCTACCCCCAATATTCTATCGTTCCTTCGCGTGCGGGGGTTGATCAAAAGAATTAGGGAGACGGCCACCAGAAGGACAAAAGCCCACATCCAGGGGACCAGCTCATAGTGTCCATGAAGCCCGATGAAGCAATAAATAAAAGGGTGCATGTGCTCAGGGATCTGGCTGTAGAATACCGTAAAAATTTCCATCAGGATGAAAAAAACGCTGATCACCACGGCATAAGTGACAATCCTGGCCAGGGCTTGGATAGCCCCATTGCCGACATTGAAGCGGGTGAATTTTCTGAGAATAAAACAAAGCAAGATCAATAGAGCGGGTCCGGAGGCAAAAGCCGAGCCCAAAAACCGGGGGGCCATGATGGCGGTCAACCAGAAACTCCTTCCCGGGAGACCGGCATAGATGAAGGCCGTTACGGTATGGATACTGATCGCCCACGGAATGGAAAGATAGATCAAAGGCTTGACCCAACGGGGCGGGGGAACGGACTTCTTTTCACAAGCCAACACCGTCCAGCCAATCACGATATTTAAAAAGAGATAACCGTTGAGAACGATCATGTCCCAGAAGAGGATGGAACTGGGAGTGGGGTAGATCAATAAATTGAAGGCCCGGGCCGGTTGGCCGAGGTCCACGATAATGAACATTAAACACATCATCACGGAGGCAACAGCCAAAAACTCACCCAGGATAGTGATCTTACCGAAGGCTTTGTAGTCGTGGAGATAGTAGGGAAGGACCACCATGACTGCGGAAGCGGCCACTCCCACCAAAAAAGTGAATTGGGCGATATAGAGGGCCCAGGTAACATCCCGGCTCATTCCCGTGATGCCCAGTCCGTAATCCAGCTGGCGAAGGTAGAAAATAAATCCAACCCCAATGCCGAGGATTAGAAATCCCACCCATCCCCAGTATCTTTGACTTCCGCTTAACGCTTTTTCCAGCATTGATCCCTCAAACGATATAATAAATCTGAGGTCGAGTCCCCAACCCCGGTTTGCGCCGGATGGTGAAATGAGCCCGAAGGGTTTTCCGGATCTCCGCTTGGGGATCTTCCAAGTCCCCAAAAACCAGAGCCTTCTCTTTGCAGGCTTGCACACAAGCAGGCCGAAGACCTTTGGCCAACCTTTCCTCGCAGAAATTACATTTTTCCACCACCCCTTTGGTGCGGGTGGGGAATTCAGGATTGATCTCCTTGATGAATGGACGGGGATCCCGGTAATTCATGGATCTGGCCCCATACGGACACCCGGCAATACAGAATCGGCACCCGATGCAGCGGTGGTAATCCATCATCACAATGCCATCTTCCTTTCTCTGGAAGGTGGCTTTAGTGGGACATACGCGGACGCAGGGAGGGTTTGCACAATGGTTGCAAAGAACGGGGACCGCCCTGCCCTTCCATCCTGCGGCTAAATAGTCGTGTTCCAGCTCCGGAAAGACATTCCCAAAAGGTTCGTTCCAGATCCATTTGATCTCGTCCTTGGGGTTTTTAAAATCCGGAACGTTGTGCACCCGGTGGCAGGCCTCGATACAATCATGACAACCGCTGGGACATTTCTTGGGGTTGACTGCCATGGCCCACCTTTTGCCCCCCAACCTCTCCGGACGGCGGCTGATTTTGGGGGAATCACTGCCCCCCAAGGCTTCAACGCCCGGTTGGATACTGACCCCCGCCAAAGAGAGCCCCACAATTTTCAAGAAGGTCCGGCGGCTATGAATCATCGCGGAGTCTCCTGCGGGACCACATGGCAGCTCCAACAATTCGGTTTGACGCCAGAGTAGTTATGGCAGGCATCACAAAATTTTTCTTTGTTGGAATGGCAACCAAGGCAGGTCTGAGAAAGGCTCATGGCAAATTTTTTTCCTTCGCGGTTCACGTATAGATGCTTTCCTTCCCGAACCACCGCCTCTCTCCAGAAATTGACCAATTCCATATGGCTGGATCTCATATAGGCCGTCGGTTCAATGCACTGTCTCACGTTCAGCCCCCGGATCTCGGGAGTGTCCAAAGAAAGAGATGGCGGCGTAGCGGTTCTTCCTTTTCCGTACCAGAAAGGAAAAGTCCCCAAAACCAGGAAAATGAAAATCCCCCCTAAAATTTTTCCCCGGTCATACATCCTTGGACGCCTCCGTCCCTGATAAAGGTTCTCCCCGCAATCCAACGATCCTCTTCTTCTCCCCTTTCATCACCAGGGCATTGGCGACCATCTCATGAACACCGGTGACTTCTACCCCGGGAACCCAATACTCCATCAGGGAATGCAAGGTGGCCCGGTCAATCGCGCAGATGCAGGCCAACCGGTTCACCCCGTGTTTTTCTTGGACGAACTTCACGGCATTAGCCCGGGGAAAGCCCCCCCTCATCCTCACTTCCATGTTTTCGTCCGTACCCAGGCCGGCCCCTCCCCCACAACAGAAAGTCTGCTCCCGGATGGTATTTTCCGGCATTTCATAAAAATGGTTACACACCTTCTTGATGACATACCGCGGTTCTTCGAATAATCCCATGGCCCGGGCAGGGTTACAGGAATCGTGGAAAGTGACCTTCAGGTGATCATTCCTGCTCGGATCCAATTGCAATCGGTTATGCCGGATCAGGTCGGCGGTAAATTCCGTGATATGGACCATCTTGGTGGACCTGGCATTCTCGAACTTTGTGCCCGTCAGTGGGGAGACCGGTTCCTCGAGAAAATCCGCCGGCCCATTCATCGTGTCCATGTATTGATGGAGGACTCGCCACATATGGCCGCATTCTCCGCCCAGAATCCATTTCACCCCTAATCTCCTGGCTTCGTCATATATCTTGGCATTGAGCCGCTTCATCAACTCGTGAGAAGAGAATAGGCCAAAGTTTCCCCCCTCGGAGGCATAGGTACTCCAGGTATAATTCAGGCCGATTTCGTGAAAGAGCATCAGATACCCCATGCAGGTAAAGGTGCCGGGGTCGGCGAACAGATCGCCGGATGGCGTGACAAAAAGGATCTCCGCACCTTTTTTGTTGATGGGGACCTCGACCCGGATCCCCGTTCGATCCTCGATATCGTCGGCGAAAAAATCCATCATATCTTTGATGCCGTGGGGTTGAAGGCCGAGATGATTTCCCGTGCGGAAACAATTAGCCGCCGGCTCAAGAATCCAGTTGATGTTGCAGCCCACCAGGTTGAGCAGCTCCCTGCCGATCATCGTGATCTCCGCCTGATCGATGCCGTAGGGGCAGAAGACCGAACAGCGGCGGCATTCGGTGCACTGGTAAAAATAGTAGAACCACTCCTTCAGCACATCGACCGTGAGCTCCCGGGCTCCGCCGAGTTTTCCCATGATCTTGCCCGAGGTTGTGAAGTACCGGCGATAAATCGAGCGCAGGAGTTCAGCGCGGAGGACGGGCATATTTTTAGGGTCTCCGGAACCGATAAAAAAATGGCACTTATCCGCGCAGGCCCCGCAGCGGACGCAAATATCCATAAAAAGCCGGAAGGAGCGGTATTTCTCCAGCCGTTCTTTGAACCCTTCCAAAATGATTTCTTTCCAGTTGAGCGGCAATTTCCAATCGGCATCGGATGGCTGCCATTCCCTGGGGTTGGGAAGATCGAGGTACTTAAGGTTTTTAGGCGCTGCCGAATAACACCAGGTACCCGGCCTGAATTCAACCGGAGTACTCATCCAACCTGTTCGGGGCGGGTCAAAATTGATTTGGGTGAGCTCGTCGGGTTTACGCACTTTAACCAACGACATACCTACTCCTTCTCCACAGGCAACCCGGCCGCTTTCATCTTGTCCCGGAATTCATCTTCGTATTCTTCGTAGGTGTGGACCTTCACCGGGTAATTCCAGGGATTAATGTGCCTGCGCGTGCGGCTGTTATTGGCCAGGTTTCTGGTGGGGCTGAGAAAAACTCCTCCCATGTGCATCAATTTGCTCAGGGGAAAGTAGGCCAGCAGAACGCAGACCAGAAAAAGGTGGACATAAAAGGGAAGGCCAATCCCATCAGGAATAACCGGCGTAAAACGGAACCATCCGCTGGCCAACTCTTTTACCCGGAAAAGATCCACTTTATAAAAATGGCGCATGAGGATGCCGGAAAGAACTACGCCCAGGATCAGAAAAAGGGGAAAATAGTCCGCGGGAAGGGAAATGTAACGCAACTGGGGGATAACCATTCTGCGCAAAAAAAGGTAAGTCACCGCCAGCAAAAGGGCGGCATCCGTGAGGAAAAGCGTGGGCACGCCGATTTCAAAAAACCCATCAATCTTCGTTAACACATCCACCCAAGAAGGGATGGGCGTGGTAAAAAACCTTAGATGGCGCAAGAGAACGAAAAGAAATGACCAGTGAAAGGTCAGTCCAGCCAGCCAGAGCCATTTTGCTCCTCCATAAACGGGCCGTTGCCCCACCAGCGCAACTTTTGTGTTCCGGAACAGGGAGCGGAAAAGAAGGATCTCCAGAGCCATCCTGGCGAATACTGCCGCCCCGCTGGATGGGTTCTCCAGAAAATTGCCCTTGATCCATGGTAAAGATTTTTGCTGCCCGCAGGTTGTCGGGATACGGAAAGGAACGGGAGACCTTCCCCATTGAAAGACTCGATAGCTAAAACCGAAAAGGAAAACGCCAAAAGCTGTGTAGGGGATAACGATTCCAAAAAGATAACGCCAGTTGGCCCCTCCCACAGCTCCGAGAGGTATTAGAACAAGGATGATGACGGCCAAAAGGGAAAACCTTACATTCATAGGGCCTTCCCCATTTCACTTTAACAAGTCTATGTTGCTGGTCATATAATCCACCTTCTTATCCTTTTTCTCATAGAGCATACGGATTCTTTGCCAAACCTTTTCCGACGAGTTTTTCAACTCTTGGATTTTGATTTCGTGGACCTTCTCCCGGCAGCTCATATACATGTCGAAGGAGAGAAGAGTCAATCGATCCACCTCAGCCGCAAATTCGTGGAGCTCCTCAACGAGGTGGTTCCGCTTGATTTCCTTGTCTAACTCAAGGCTAACAATTTTTTTGAGAGCGGGGATAAAGGAGATGGCCTGGGATGGAGAAAGTTGCTGAACGGCCCGCATCCGGATGATGGGGTCGAGAAAAGGTAAAACTTTTTCTTCCTCCCAACCCCGCAGGAGCTCCCCATACAATCCTTCAAGGGATTCTACGATCGTGGCGCCTACCGGGTTGGCAAAGCGGTTTCCCTTTTCCCTTATGAAATTTTGAGAATCCGCCGGATAGGTACTCAGGACCTCATCGAACCATTGGGTCAAAATGGGTAATTTCTTCTTAAATAAAAGGTCCTGCAGATTCATGTTCTCCTCACCGGCGATGGTCATCCTTGGACCCCCAGACTTACGTCCCTGCAACAGCCTCCTTTATGATGTCGATTGCCATTTCCGAAGTCCACAGCACGGAATTCCGGATGAGCCGGGCGAGCCGTTTATAAAAATTGCCCTCCGGGTTCTGGGGGAGAAAAACATCCCCGGTATTCGTTCCGATTGGCAGTGAGTCCGAGTCCTCTACGGCCAAGAGGCGGGATAATACCCGCCTCTGCTTTCTCTACAGATTTCGAGATCAAACACAACCCGTGGGTTTAGCGAGGCCGGCCAATTTGCAGGCCCCCTTGGCAGGTCCTGAAGGAAAGAGCTGGTAGATTTTCTTTAAGTCAAACCCCGTTTCTTTACAAAGCTTGCGAATCATCGGCGCGATGCCGAACTGTTGGTAATAATTTCTCAGGTAATTGATGACTTTCCAATGCTCTTCCGAGAGCGAACCCTCAATTCCTTCTTCCTTGGCGTAACCC
>JAOUFX010000219.1 GCA_029857975.1 Deltaproteobacteria bacterium
CCTCCATTATCTAGCCGCAAACCTCCTTCTGATCGCAGGGATATTGCACATGGCCAGGGTTTTTTTTATGGGAAGCTATCAGGGGCGGCGGTTGAACTGGATTTATGGGCTCTTTTTGCTGTCCTTGATATTTTTGAGCAATTATACGGGTTATCTCCTTCCCTGGGATCAGACTTCCTATTGGGCGGTAAAGGTGGGATCCAATCTTATTGCTTATCTGCCGGGGATCGGATCGCCCTTAAAAAGCTTTATGCTGGGAGGAGAGGACATCGGCGAAGAGACTCTGATCCGAGCCTTTGCCTTGCACATTGCCGTCCTGCCGGCATTCTGGGTCATTTTTACTTCCCTTCACCTCTGGCGGATTCGAAAAGACGGGGGGCTCGCCTCGTCCGAAGAAGGTGAGGAAGGAAATCGGGTGCCCTCCTCCCCTTGGCTTTTTCGAGCTCAACTTACCGTTGTTTTCCTGACAATTTCATTCTTGCTCCTCCTATCATTTTTCATGGAGGTTCCTCTCTCCGGAAGGGCGGATTCCCTCCATCCTCCCAACCCGGCAAAAGCTCCCTGGTATTTTGTGGGAATTCAAGAGATGGTGAGTTACTCGGCTTTCCTCGGAGGAGTCGCGGCCCCACTTCTGATTTTTTTATTCCTTATTATTGCACCATTCTTGGACCACTCCGAGAAGGCTGCGGGAAGATGGTTTGCCAAAACCCGGTGGTTTTTTAATTCCACGTTCGCCCTAATTGTACTGAGTCAAGTTGCCATGATTATCATCGGGCAGTGGTTCCGGGGAAAGAATTGGATTTTCAAGGTTCCGTGGTAGAAAAGAGCGGGGTATCTTTGTATTGTTTTGGGCATCAAAAGGAAAGGAGAAAATGAAAAGGAGGGGAGTTTTCAATGAAAAAATTAAAAACATCTATTCTCGTTCTCTCGATGTTTTTCTTCATTCTGGCGGGCATAACGGGGTACTCGGCCCAAAAAAATGAAGAATTCAACAAAATCGCTAAGATGAACGCCAGAGAGCTCATGGGGAAAACGAAGGAAGCCATGGAGGCCAAATATGCCCAGGAGAATTGGGAGAATTACAAATTTCCCAAGTTCGTATTCGTCCATGAGGCGGTGACGCTGGGGTATAAAATTTCTGTCAAGGAACCGCAGCTCCTGGCCAGTTTACCCTGTTATTGTTTGTGCGATGTGATGGGGCACAAGAATTTGCTCTACTGTTTCCTGGAAAAGGGCGTTATCGGCGGGAGTTTTGATGAACATGCCTCTACGTGCAACATATGCATCACCGAAGCGATGCGCGCCTTTTTATGGAAAAACATAGGGGCGACTGAACCGGCAATGCTGAAAGCCTTGAAAGAAATTTATGGGTAAAAGGGAAAGGAGAATTAGAATGAGGACCAGCGATTGGAGGTGGATTTCCCGGCGGAGAGCGATTTTTCTCTCCTTCATTTTGGTTTTTTCCCTCATCACTTCCTGTGCCCTGCCTGTCCGGCAGGCTTATAAAGTTGATCAGTCTTTACCCCTAGGGACCATCCAAGGGGATTCTTTCGTTGGTAAGCGTTTTCCTTTCACGATAAGAATTCCCCCAGGATGGCAGGGTTCCACCCAATATCCGGAATTCTTGATAGACCAAGGATACGGCCGGGAAAGCCTTATGGAAACACCTTTTTTCCTGTTCAATCCCCAAACGAAATCCAGTATGCAGGTGGATTTCTCTCCCGGGGGAAGAACGGTTCGTTTCAGTCAGGAAATGATTGAGTCGTTAACTCGGTCAGGTGCAGGGGGATTGGTAGCCGAACTGCACCAGGAACACGGTAAAGACTTACCCATTCAATTAAGCAAGGCGATACCCATTCAACTCAAAGGTGTGCCTTACGCAGCACGCATGTCTGCAGAATTTACCATCAAGGGCGAGTGGCAGGAGCAAGGTTGGATTTATGCCTTTGCTGAGCCTTACCAGATCTTCATTCTTTATCTGATTACTGGGCAAAACCGGGATGCGGACAAGGAAGCGCTGAAACAGGCCTTTTCCTCATTTGAATACCTGGGCGTCCGCTGAAAGCAATTCTGCAATCAATTATTTAGGATGGGGAATGGAATGATTTCTATCTGAAAATGAAAAGCAATATTTAAGATATCATCAAAGATTAAAAATCGCTTCTACTATATTTTAACTGCTCTCCTTGCCGGAATTTTTTTAACGATTCACCTTCATCAGGAGATTGAAGCTCATGGTCCTATGGGTTGGAAGGCGCCAGCCAAAGAGAGAAAGGTGCAAAACCCCATCCCCAGCTCCCCCGTGTCACTTAGCAGGGCCCAAAAAAATTATGTGGATAAATGTGCTTACTGCCATGGGGTGAGGGGAGATGGCAATGGAGAGATGGCCAAAGCCCTTGACCCTCATCCCTCAAACTTCACGGATCGGCACATGATGAAAGAGATGACCGATGGTGAAATATTTTGGAAGATAACTACCGGCAAAGGTGCTATGCCTTCTTACCAAAACGAGTTAACCGAAAAAGAAAGATGGGACTTGGTCAATTTTTTAAAGTTCTTTGCCGAGTATAAGTGAGTTTCCTTGGATTCTATTAAGAATGGAAAAAAGGGGGGTGTAAGGTAGATTGTAGCGTGGGGGACACCTTGGCCTCGAGGGAGAGTCGTTAAAAAAATACTCATCCGTCTTGTTTCCAAGGCCTTTTCTGCAAAAAAATTCTCACAAGGGTCTTCTCCAATCTCCCAATATCAAACCGAGTTTTTCAAAAAATGATTTAAATAGCAATCAATATTAAGACAAAACTGTTAATGGCCTAAAAATGTCACGACACTTTCCTTTCTATAACATAAAATTCTAAAAAGGGAGGTCGGTCATGAAGAAGAAAAAGTTATTTGGCGGTTAAGAAAAGAGTTGAAGGCACGGTTTTGAAAAAGGAACGGTATTTCCTTCCAAGAAGGCAAAGGATTTCAACTTTTCCCAATCATTTGATCGAAATAGTCCAGCCATTCTTTTTTTATCCAGTCTTGACCTCCGATAATTTTCAGGGCGATAAATCCATTTTTATCTATGATGAAGGTCTCGGGTATTCCACTCAGTCGGTAGAGTTGACTGACTTTTTTATCCGTATCAAGAAGCACAGGAAACGAAAGACCATATTTTGCAACAAAAGGCCCTACAACTTTCTCTCCTTCTTGATCGAGACTAATCGCGAGCATTTCGAATTCTCGACCTTTAAGCCTCTGGTATAGAGATTCCATAGAGGGCATTTCTTCCCGGCAGGGTGGGCACCAGGTGGCCCAGAAGTTCAAAAAAACAACCTTTCCCCTGTAATCAGAAAATCGAACAGAATCCCCCTTGAGGGTTGGAAGCGTAAAATCCGGTGCTTCTTTACCCACTATTCCTCCAAAATTTAATCTTGAGCTCACACGATCGCGTTCGAAAAAAACATAGAGGATAAAGAGGCTGAAAGACCCAATCAGCAACAAGCAGATTAGAACCAATTTCCTTTTATCGCTCATAAAAGACGCCTCCTTCACCCGCTTTTCATTCCGCTGCTAAAATAAATAATAACGCCTTTTCCATTGATTTTAATATAAGCCTGAAAGCTGATAATTGCCATGAGAGAGGTCATCTTGCAGACCTTAGCGAGTACAGCAGGAAAGAGGACCAAGAAGACTTCCCCAATGCCGGAGATTAACCCGCAAAACGTTCCAAAATGAGCTTTAGGAGTACGGAGTACAAGAAGAAGAGAAGGAAAAAAATTGATTCTCCTCCCGATCCTGAGTCGTCATTAGGGGTGCTGAGGGGCCGGGAGGGAGGCTGTAAAAAAATTACCCATCCCTCCCATCCCGCGGGAACCCGGCGCAAAAAAAATTCACACTGATTTCTTCCCTCGACGTCTATTCTGCACCCCAGTTTAAAAAAAAATATAAAAATTAGTAGAAAATTCAATTTGTTCCAAAATCGGAGCCGGCGATGTTCCGACGTTGGCATAGCAATTGCCCCTTAATTTATCGAAAATTAAAAAAGGAGGTTTAGCTATGAAGCAAAAGATTTTGGTGGGGTTGGTTATTGCTCTGACTCTGGCTTTGGGCGGAGGTTTGGCATTCGCCCACTACTGGGGTCATGGAGGCTATGGAGACCATATGATGGGTTCTGGCTATGGGCGTCCCATGATGGGTCCCGGTTATGGGAACAACATGATGGGCCCCGGTTATGAGGGTTCATGCTGGGGAGACAGGCAGGCTACCTATGGGGAAGCGAAGCCTTTAACAGAGAAGGAAACAGCGTCGATCCTTAAAAATTACATCGGGGCCAACCCCAACCTCAAGGTGGGAAAAATCAAGGACATGGGAGCCTACTTTGAAGGTGAAATCGTGACGCAAGATAACTCGTTGGTAGCCAAGCTAGGAGTGGATAAAAATTCCGGATGGGTTCAACCCCTTTATTAGAGGGAAGGTCAAAGGCCAGGGGGTTTCGTTCCTCTGGCCTTATAAGGGGATGACCGACGGGGAAGCCGCTAGCGCGCTTCCCCGGTCGATTCTTAGGCGGTTGTGCTGCTCCTCAGAATCGAATCCTAACTCCGCCTCCCATTCCGTAATCGGAGTGCCATTGACCAACGAGGGAGACATTTTTAGTTAACGTATAAGAAAGGCCTGCGCGGCCTTCCCAAAAATGGTGAGTGTCGTATTCGGCCTCGCCAAACAACGAGAGGCGGGGGCTCAGTTGAAAACGCTTCCCAAGAGTGATGCGGGCCCCGCTGTCGGAATCCAGCCACAGGGACGACTCGAAGTGGAGGGGCAGCAGATAACGAAGGCCCAGAACGGCTCGGGCCTTGGCGAGCTTATAGCCGGCACCCTCAAGATCGACGCCGGCAAAGAGGGTGAGAAAGCGGTTGAAATAACGGTTCCAGGTTAGGATTCCTTCCCATTCGGTGTCTTCAACCTTTTGCCAGCCCAGTTTCCACTGGGCGTTGATGATGTTGCGGGTGTCGGAAAGGGTTAGAAAGCCATCGGTCATGTTGCTGAGGACATCGGCCTGACCCCAGAAATACCACGTTTCCTTGTAAAGATTGGGCCGGATGGCGGCCAGGGAAGAGTTGAGGGGAAACCCCTCATAGTGGACGACGCGGGCCATGCCGCTTTTCATGTGATAGAGCAGGTGGCAGTGAAAAAACCAGTCGCCGATTTCGTTGGCGTCGAACTCGATGACCGTGGTGGACATGGGGGCAACGTCGACCGTGTGCTTGAGCGGCGAATAGTCTCCCTGGCCGTTGATGACGCGGAAGAAATGTCCGTGCAGGTGCATGGGGTGGTGCATCATGGTGCGGTTGATCATGATGAAGCGCACTACTTCTCCATCGCGAATGCGGATCGAATCGCTTTCCGAGAGCGGCTTATTGTTGATAAACCAGACATAGCGCTCCATGTCGCCGTCGAGGGTAAGGCGGATTTCGCGCAGGGGTTTCTCCTTGGATAAAGCGGTGGGGTTGGTGGCGCGAAGTTTGGCGTAGGGCGGCCATGGCCGGCTTGGATCTATGCCATCGATAGCAAGATTTTTAGATGAGGAAACGTCTGCGGCGAGCGGGCGAAAATTGGCGCCGTACTTCTTGCCAGACCGGGCGGTGGGGCGCTCCGTTTCCATAACGTGTCCGCTGTCATCCATGCGCTTCATGGAATGGGCATCGTGATCCATTGGGGCATCGGAGCTCTTCGATCTATCGCTCATGCCGGGAGCGTGATCCATTCCGCCTGCGGGCTTTCCGGATGTGGGCGAACTATGGTCCATGCCCTTCATGTGGCCCATATCCATCGGTCCCATGCCTATCATACCGGGCCGGTCGAATTTTCCACCCTGGACCTCGCGATCGGGCATGCCTATGGCCCCGGCGGGAGTGAGGGAAAGGATCTGTTTCAGGTGGAGACTTCCCATGGCATGGTAAAGGTTCGGCTTGGGCACGTCGGGGGCCGGGCGGCGTTTCCCGGAACCGATCCAGACCGATGCGTAGCCCGACCCGTCGTGAGCAGTGGCCCG
>JAOUFX010000220.1 GCA_029857975.1 Deltaproteobacteria bacterium
GCAACAGACCTGGCGGGTCTGGAACCGGACGCCCATGGCCTTACGGTCCTGCCCTTCCTGGCTGGAGAACGCAGTCCGGGATGGGCTGGACAAGCCCGGGCTACGATCCATGGATTGTCGCTGGCCACGAATCCTATGCACGTCCTGCAGGCGGGATTGGAAGCGGTTGCTTACCGCGTCGCCCTGGTTTTCGGGTTGTTACGCCGGAGGTTACCGGCCGAGCCTGAAATCGTGGCCAGTGGGGGAGCATTGCTGCACTCTCCTGCCTGGCTGCAAATCATGACGGACGTGCTGGGAAGGCCGGTGGCTGTTTCCGGGGTTCAGGAGGCTTCGGGCCGGGGGGCTGCGCTTTTAGCCCTGGAATCCCTCGGCGCCATTCCGGATCTGGAAAAAACTCCAGATTTTATAAGTTCCCTTCATCAACCCAATCCCCATCGGCACATGCGTTATCGTCAGGCTATGGAGCGACAACAAGATTTATATAAAAAGCTGGTTAAACCGGGAGGGGCAAAATATCGAAAATCCTGAGTGACTCCAACCAGCGGAGCCAGAATTCAGAAAAAGTTATATCCTCCTTCCGGCTCCTTATTGCTTTTTTCGGAATTCTAATTCAGCGCGGCGATGATCTCGCGGCAGAAGGCTGGGAGATCATCCGGAGTACGCGAGGTGATCAGGTTGCCGTCCCGCACCACTTCCCGGTCCACATATTTGGCGCCGGCGTTGACTACGTCGTCTTTGATGGACGAAAAGCAGGTTGCCGTTTTGCCTTTTAAGACCCCGGCGGAAACGAGCACCCACCCGGCATGGCAAATCGCCGCCACAACTTTCCCCTGATGAAAGCAATCCCGCACGAGTTTAAGCATGGCGGCGCTCCGGCGCATGCGGTCGGGAGCATATCCACCGGGAACGATCACGGCCTCAAAGTCGGCAACGCTTACGGATTCAGCGGCGGTTCCTCCGGGAGCAGGCACGCCGATTTTGCTGTGGTATTCTTTGGCTCCCGTACCAATGATCGTTACCGTGGCCCCCGCTTCTTTCATCCGGTAGTAAGGATACCAGAACTCAAATTCGTTGTACATTTCCTCGATAAGGATGGCGATGCGTTTTCCCTTTAGTTCCATTCTTGGACCTCCTTTTTCCCAATATTTTTTTTATTATACCCCGCCTCATTTTCATTGACCAGAACCTGGAGGAAATTATTTTTCCTCATGATGATGGTTGACAACGCTCCCGGGCAGTCGGACTACTTCAGAAAAATCATTTCTGCGGAGCCATTCAGGGAATCGAGGAAAAGAAGGCGGTTGCGGAGGGGACGGCCGAGGCCGGTGATGATTTTAATCACTTCCTGCACTTGGAGAGAAGCGACGGTGGAAACGATCCCGGCCAAATTTCCCAGTTCCACCTCGATCCCTTTCTCCGGGGTTGTTTGGGATTCTCCATAGAAAGCTTTAAAACCGATATCTTCGGGATATATGGTTGTCACCTGGCCACTGAAACCGGCAACGGCTCCGTGGACCAGGGGGACTTTACCTTCTTTACATACTTTTTCCAACAAGAATCGAGTAGGCATATTATCCAGAGCATCAATGGCCACATGAACGCCCCGCATGAGGCGGGCCAGTTCATTCTCCTTGACAAATCCGGCAAAGATTTCGACTGCCGTGGCGGCGTTGATTTTCAGGATTTCAGCACAGGCCACCCGGACCTTGCCCTGGCCAATATTCTGTTCTAAGGAGAAGGCCTGGCGGTTCAGGTTGTCTTCACTGAAAAAATCACCATCGACGAGGACAAGGGTACCCAGGCCCATCCGGGCCAGAAGCTGGGCGATGGTCCCGCCCAACCCGCCAACACCAATGAGGAGGGCCCGAGATTGGAGCAGCTTCTTCTGGCCGGCGAGGCCCAGGGAACCGGCATTCCGGAGGTAACGCTGCGGCCACACTTCGAGGTCTAAAGCTGCGATCTCCACTTCCCGTTTTGGCAGGCCAAAGGATGTGGCCATGGCGTCCCGCTCTTTTAAGGAGATAGTGGAAAGGGTTTGTTTATTCGGAGCCAGGTAAGGCTTGGCGTACTTTAAAATTTGGTCGCGAAGGTTCATAACCCGTCCTTTAAGGGGGGGTCCAAATTACCGCAAGAATTTTTGCTGGTTGGTCCCGATGACATTGGACTTTATGGGGTATGGTGGAATCATAATAGATACAGTCCCCCGGGTGGAGAATGTCTTTGTGGGAGCCAAGAATCGCTTCCATCTCCCCTTCCAAAACGAAAATGAATTCTTCCCCCTCGTGGGAGGAGAGCTTTTCACTCTTCACCGTAGCGGGTTCCAAGGTAATCAGGAAAGGTTCCATATGCCGGTCTTTCTTATCCAGCCCCAGGCTCTCGTAGGAGTACCCGTAACTCACGCCTTCTTTGGAGGCAAAACGGGAAGTAAGCTTGCGTTCGTCTTTGCGTACGATGGCAAATGGTTCGCGGGGGTCATCTCCGAAAAAAGCACCTACCCTGACCTCCAGGGCCTTAGAAATTTTAATCAGGGCACCGAGAGGGGGAGATATCATATGGTTTTCGATCTGGGAGAGGAGGGCCGAGGAATAACCCGTGCGGTCGGCTATTTCCTGAAGGGATAATCCGCGTTTCTCCCGCAGCCCGCGGATCTTCTCTCCGACCTTTAACTCCTGATTTTTTTGTTCTCCTAACATGGGTTCCCTCCTTGGGGTTTCCTTGGGAGCGGTCACCTGCAACCATTGGCTTTGGCGAACTCCATCCCTTGGCGAAGGGCCTCGGCATTGGCCGGCAGCAAGTGATGGTGTCGTTCCTCAAAGATCCCCGGGAGAGCAGCAATCAAGGCGTCTATGCTGACTACTTTTGACTTTTCCACAAAGGCGCCGAGGATGACCATGTTGGCCAATCGTTCATTCCCCAGGTTTTGGGCAATCTCCATAGCCGGAACCGCCAGCAAGTCCAAGTCGTTGCGCGGGATCTCCCGGGGGTCTACGAGGGAGCTATTCAGCAGGAGAAAACCTCCGGGCTTGATTCTGGCAACATATTTGTTTAGGGCGGATTTATTCATGATGATGCAATATTGGGGCGCGCCTACGACCGGGGAGCCGATTTCTTCGGTGGCAATGACCACTGTGCAGTCCGCATGCCCCCCGCGTTTTTCCACTCCGTAAATGGGGATGTAGGTTACGTTTAAATTTTCCTTAAAAGCTGCTTGGGCCAGAAGGTTGCCAATCACCATAATTCCCTGGCCACCGACCCCGCCGATGATAATTTCGTGGTACATTCACAACTCCGTTAATAGGGTTCAAGGATTCATGGGTTCGAGGGTTCAAGTGATTTTTATTTTAGGTATTTACCTTGAATCCTTGGCCCCTGGGCCCCTGGAACCCTTTTTTTAAAGGTGATCTGATCCCTTCCGTTCCTTGAAGATACCCAAGGGAAAATAGGGAATGAGTTCCTTTTCCACTCGTTCATTGGCCTTCAGGGAACTCATCCCCCAGTTCGTTGGACACGAAGAAAGGAGTTCAACGAAAGAGAACCCCATGTCGTTCATCTGCATTTCGAAGGCCCGGCGGACGGCTTTTTTAGCTTTCATCAAGTTGGCCGGGGTGTTCAAGGCCATCCGCACAGAGTAAGAAGTTCCTTCGAGGGTGGCCAGCATTTCGGCCATGCGGATGGGATAGCCATCCTGGAGAAAATCCCTGCCGTAAGGCGAGGTAGTGGTTTGCTGCCCTAAAAGAGTTGTGGGGGCCATCTGCCCACCGGTCATTCCGTACACGGTGTTGTTGACAAAGATAACCGTGATGTTTTCTCCGCGATTGGCCGTATGAACGATCTCGGACATGCCAATGGAAGCCAGGTCTCCGTCGCCCTGGTAGGTAAAGATGATCCGGTCGCGGAGGACCCGCTTCAGGCCAGTGGCTACAGCCGGGGCCCGACCGTGCGGGGCTTCAGCGACATCAATGTCAAAATATTCATAAACAAATACCGAACAACCGACGCCGGCAACGCCGATCGTTCGCTCGCGCAGGTTGTAATAGTCAATGGCATCGGCCACCAGGCGATGGATAGTTCCGTGGTGGCAACCAGGGCAGAAATGGAAAGGAACGTCTTTTAGGGTGGGGGGGCGTTTGAATACTTGCTTCATGACCAGTCCTCAAAATACTTTTTTAATGGCTTCTAAAAGCTCCTCGGGAACGGGAGGAGATCCCGGGGGGTGGCCGTAAAAATGAACGTCGGCGTCGCGGGCTACAGAGAGCTTCACGTCCTCGACCATCTGCCCGGTGTTCATCTCAATGGATAAGAAACGCTTCACCCGCCGAGAAAGGCACTGCAGGGCTTCCTCGGGGAAGGGGAAAAGGGTGATCGGCCGGAAGAGACCGACTTTGAACCCTTCGGCTCGGGCTAAACGGATGGCGGTTTTGGATACGCGGGCAGCGGTGCCAAAGGCGGTAATGATCAGGTCGGCATCCTCCCCCAGGGAGACTTCGTACCGGACTTCTTCCTTTTTCATCCGCTGGTATTTGGCGAAAAGTTTCCAGTTATGTCTCTCCATCTCTCCTTCTTTAAGGTAAAGAGACTTAATAAGATTGGGTTCCCTTCCCGCAGCTCCGGTGAGGGTCCAATCCTTTGCCGGAAGTTCCGCAGGGTGAACTATCCTTTCGACCATCGTTTCCTGCATCTGTCCCAATACGGCATCCCCGAGAATGACTACGGGATTGCGGTACTTGTCCGCCAGGTCGAAGGCTACAAGGGTCAAGTCGTGCATCTCCTGAACCGAATGAGGGGCCAGGACGATGGTGCGATAGTCCCCGTGCCCGCCTCCCCGCGTAGCCTGAAAATAATCTCCCTGAGAGGCGGAAATTCCCCCCAGGCCGGGACCGCTACGGGTGATGTTAACAATAACTGCCGGGAGCTCGCTCCCGGCCAGGTACGAAATCCCCTCTTGCATGAGGGATATGCCCGGGCTGGAGGAGGAAGTCATGGCCCGAGCCCCTGCCGCGGAAGCCCCCAAAAGCATATTGATGGAAGCGACCTCACTCTCAGCCTGGATGAAACAGCCTTCTACTTTTACCAGGTGCTTGGAAAGGTATTCGGGAATGTCATTTTGCGGCGTGATGGGGTATCCGAAATAATAACGGCAGCCGGCCTTAATAGCCCCGAGGGCCAAAGCTTCGTTACCTTTGATGAAGAGTCGTTTTTCCACGGCGTGTTCCTACCTCCAGACTTCAATGGCTACGTCCGGGCAGGACTCGGCGCAAAGCGCACAGCCAGTGCATTCATTATCCGTGCTGGGTTCGGCGGGATAAAAACCCTGAAGGTTGGCTTCTTTGCTGAAAATGATCAGTTGTTTAGGGCAGGCTAACGTACAGAGGGCGCAAGCCTTGCATCGCTCGCGGTTAATGATGATTTTACCCATTGCCAATTCAACCTCAACTTTACGGAAGTCTTAAAAAATAAATTTGATGGGTTCGTGAAAAGTCCATCTGTCCCGCTCGGAGCGGGATTGTGCTTCACCTTTGTCGTTGCGGCGTACCTTTTAAGTACGTCTCATTCCTCAGGATTTGCGCGCCTTGCCCTGTACACTATGCGGTACAGGGCCTTGCATCTGATGTAGGGGCACGGTCACCGTGCCCCTACTTTGCTTTTTACGAGTTCATTAAATTTAACATGGATGGCAAATTCTGAGCAAGAAGAATCTGGATTCAACCCTTGTTATTTGGAGGAAATTGGTGTTTAATTTCCAATATCCCCTTGGGCCAAAGAACGGAGAAAGGAATTTAAACTTTTAAAGGAGATACCCTCAAGGCAGGTGAATTATGCTGATGAGAATCAATTCCCAAAATCCCCAACCAAGGCTGATTCGGCGGGTGGTGGCAATATTGCAGGAAGGGGGGGTCATGGCTTACCCAACCGATACGGTTTATGGATTGGGTTGTTCCCTGTACAACAAAAAAGGCATCGAGCGCATCTACCAGATCAAGCGGAGCGAAAAGAATCGACCTTTTAGCTTCATTTGCG
>JAOUFX010000221.1 GCA_029857975.1 Deltaproteobacteria bacterium
TCCAGCGTCCATTGGTCTTTTTCTCCATGTCCGCCGCCCAATCGTGCAGGGGTGCGGTCCATGCCCTCTTCCCACCCCAGAGGGAGAAATTCCAGTTGAATACTTTCTCCGCCGCAGTCGCCATTGGCGGGAGGACGAAGAGAAACCCCAGCAAAAGTGTTAAGGAGCATAGAATGAACACATACCTCTTTCCGAAGAACGCTTTTCCCATAGCAAACCCTCCTTTCTTATTTAAGGGACCCTTCCAAATAGACCCTCTGCCACCTCCTTTCCCACGTTTTCTCAATTCTAAATATCTCTAAATATCTCGGATACTACGAAACCACTGAACCGAAGTCAAGAATAAAGTGCGGGCAGTAATGATTCCCTGTCCGTCTTTACACATGCTGTCAAGAAAAGTTCCTCCTATGGCATATTAAGCGATAGGTCTGAAGTATATTAGGTATGCGTCTGGCCGTCGAGGTTGCTACTTGGATGCCTTCTTGATGAAAGTTTGCTCCATGTCTTCTGCGGTCCAACCGTGCGCGGCCCCTAACGCCAACAGCAGGCAGTCCTTGAGTGCGAAGGCTTTTTGAGAAAGCGTGTTTGCATGCGTTCCCAGCATAATCTGTGTTCCAATAAGGACCGTCATCGCAATACGGGCACGAGTAACCGTTCCCGGTCAGCGGTCCTTCAAGAAGAAAATGTACGCAACATTGAAGGATGCCGTAATCGTTAACACCCAAAACAATGCTAGCATCTGAACGTCAGAAAACTGAACGATTATAAAACCTAGATTGAGTTCCATCCCGGCCCCCTATTTAATTGTCTCAAGCTTTACTTGTGGGGTCTTGCCTTCTACGCCACCGTAGACCCAAGACGCCGTATATGGTTGATCTCCTTGCTTTTCTAAGGGCTGTATCTGGTACCACACGTGAGTGCCGGAAAATCCACTGTAAGTCTTCTTTCCAACTATCCTTAATTCCGTGCCCTGCTCGATCTTCTTTATCTCCTTTCCCACGAACAGATTGAATGGACCGTAGGGAGGTGCCTCTCTATCTTCCGATGCAATCGTGGCCTGACCCACGGCGTTGAAAGAAACTACGCCTCCGAAATTTAATCTTAGCTTCAGCCCGAATATTCTCTGGCCCCCGAACCATAAGCTGGTGCTTATTAGGCCAACTATGACTATTGCCGATACATGTGACACCTCCCCCATCGTTTCTTTACTGTCAATGACGATGAATGAAGGAGAGGAAACAAACACTTGCGATCTCAATTATGATGGAACAGTTGGTGATGGCCATACGCTGGACGATATTCAGGTCGATGCAAACAGGAATATTTATTTGAAGGCTGAACGGTCAGGGGCCGGATCTGGTAGAAGCTATGTTATAACCTATGGCGCTACCGATGCTTCTGGAAATTCCAACAAGGCTAGTGCTACTGTGAGGGTTCCACACAATCAATAGTTTATCATGAAATATACTTTGAAGGCAGGGTCAGAAATGGTCCTGCCTTTTGTTTTGCTCGGTGATCGGGCTGTCCCCTTAGCAGCTTACCCTTTTTGACTCTTGACATCCTCCCTCATCCTGCTATCATCCCATAGAAATACGCTCTCCAATCACCTTGCTCGGGAGGAAGGTTATGGTAAGGAGATTTTGAAACCCCATCTTTCTATAGAGAGATGGGGTTTTTTGTTTTTTGAAGGCTAAATAGAAGGAGGAATTTAGCATGCAAGGGGATAGGAAAAGGACAAATGAGCGCCGGAATATATTGGAGAAGATGGTTAGAGATGCTTTTCCCGATAAGGAAATTATAATTTTAAAAGGAAAAGGTGCTGAAGAAGAATACCCATGGGAAGATCCAACTCAATGGCGCATCCGCATTGTAGAGACAAAAAAGCCAAGGCGTCGGATTGTTTTATTCCCAACAGAGGAAGTTATGACAGATGAAGACATCCCTTTTATTGAAATATTCAAAGATGCAATCAAATATGCGAGACAAATATTAGGTTTTAATCAGGAAAGCTATTTAGGATGTTTAAACATTACTACAACGGGTAGTGAATTTGTTGAACCTAAGCTCTAAAAGGAAAATAAAGTTTATATTTCCCCGGAAGGTTTCCGGGAAGCGAGGGAATATAAGAATGGGTTTTCGAAGTAATCATATAAAGGAGAAACTCTATATTTTTGAAATAGATTTAGGCCCGCCCAATGGTGTACTCTCTTTTAGGAACTTCGAAGAACTTGCCCATTATCACATGGGTCATGATGAAGATAGGAAGGGTAGTCAGGAAAAGGAAATTGAAGCTGACCAACTTGTAAAAAGCTGGGGGTTCGATATTAAAAAATTCAGAAAGGTATTTCCTATAAATGGGAAAGAAACTTGACCAAAAAGAAATTGTCAGCTTTGAAGAAGTTCTTAAGAGAAATGTGATGGAGCAGGAAGCCCTGGTCAACCTCTTGGAGAAGAAAGGGATTATAACTATGAGCTTATTGAAGAGCTTAAGCGGATGAAAGGGAGCAAAGGGCAATAATGTTATCCAATCCAACGGGAGGTCTTCTATGAGCCTTAAATATACCCCGAGGGCATTATTTTTGTTATTGTTCCTCCTTTCCTTTTTCCTACAGGCTCACAATACACTTGCTGGTGAAAAAATAACCGTAAAGGAGATTCTTTCCAATCCCAACAAATATGACGGCCAGGAGGTAACAATTCCGGGGAAAGCCACCAAGATAAAACCAAGAACATCAAAGAAAGGCAATGATTATACTACATTCACACTAAACGATGAATCTGGAAAAGGCATGAATATCTTTACCAGGGGTCATCCCCTGATTACGGAAGGCCAGAAGGTTACGGTTACGGGAATTTACCAAAAGGTCAAAAGGGTCGGCAGACACACGGTTCACAATGAGGTAAAAGCCTGGAATATAAACAGGTGATAATGACAAGTATGTATTCCACATTCGGGCTGTGGGGGGGGAATGTTGTTTGCTTTATTCACTTTCCTGCCCTCTCTTCCGGAACCGCGATGTAAAAACCTTTACTTTCCACACACCGTTTTTGGCGAAGCTTATCGTTTTCCATAAGCGGCGCGTTTTTCGCGTACGTGAAAACCGATTTTCTTCGGCGGCTTTTCGGGCGCTGCCATCAATTGGCGGATGGCCCTAAAAATCGCCTGTATTTGCTCATCATGAACTTTGACCAGAACGACGATTTCGTAGAGGGTTAACCCTTCAACAGAAAGAGATCAGGTCTCAACAGTCGATAAGCGAAGGGAATAATAGGGGGGAACCCAGGGAAAGAAAGGAGAACCATTGATGTTGAAACGGCTTCGGGTTCAGGGCTTCAAGTCACTTGCTGATATTGAATTTGAATTCCCAGCCCTTACAGTCCTTTTTGGGCCAAATGCCTTGCGGGCTCTTTTGAAGGACGAACAGGATCGCGGCCCTGATTTCCTGCGCCTTGCCAACGCCTTGTCGGCGTTGTATCCTAAGGACAGCGAGGAAAAGCCGCTCCTTGATGCCATGTTACTGGCTATGCCAAGATAAGAGGTGGGAACCAATGACCAGTGGCGATGATCTTCTCAAAAAAGTGATAGAACGAATCCTGGCGGTTTCAAAGCCGGATCGAATCATTCTGTTCGGCTCCACAGCGACAGGCTCGATGACGCGCGACAGCGACTTGGATCTACTGGTTCTCGAGCGGGGCCTTGAAAACCAGCGGCAGGAAAGTGCCCGGTTACGGGAAGCCTTGGGGGACCTTGGTGTTCCCGTAGATGTTTTTGCCATGGACCCCGAACGGTTTGAAGAAACCAAAGAGGTTATTGGCGGCTTAGCATATCCGGCAAACAAGTACGGGAGGGTGCTCTATGAAGCCGCCTGAGGAAATCCAAGTTGTATTGTCCGCGCGGGCATAAAGAGATGGCGGTAAAAAGGACAAAAAAGAATGTACTTTTTCGGGATGTTCGTTTATCAATTCCGGTGGAACAGTTTGTCTGCCCCGAATGCGGTGTGGAGGCAGGTAGGGTGGTAACTGAAGGTTGCAATGGAGTGGTACGACTTGATAAAAATTATCACTTTATCGCAGAAATTTAAATAACTCCTCCAGAGGGAGGGTATTGATTACGTCTTTGGCCTCTATCCATCCGCGCCGGGCCGTGTAAACACCGAATCTCATCAATTCCAACTGGGCGGCGCTGTGGGCATCCGTGGAAATCGCCAGTTTAGCCCCCATTTCTTTGGCCATACGGGCATCCACATCCCGGAGGTCCAACCGGTCCGGATAGGCATTGATCTCCAGGACTACTCCATAATCGAAGGCTGCCTGAAAGACTTCCTTTAAATTCACCTTATACGCTTCCCGTTCCAGGATGAGTCGCCCAGTCGGGTGGGCAAGAATGTTAACGTTTGGATTTTTCAGGGCTTTGATTATTCGCCGGGTCATCTCTTTCTCTTCCATGTTGAAGCGGGAGTGCACGGCAGCAAGGACCACGTCGCATTCTTGGAGAATATCATCTTTCAAGTCCAGGCTTCCGTCGGCCAGGATATCTACCTCTACCCCTTTGAGCAGACGAACTCCGGTGACCTGGGCTGCGACTTTATCAATTTCTTTTAAATGCCGGGCCAACCCCTTTTCGTCCAGACCTCCGGCCACGCGTACCGCCTTGGAATGGTCGGTGATAGCGATGTAAGCGTAACCCATTTCCTTAACCTTCTCGGCCATCTCCGCAATGGAATGCTTACCATCCGTGGCAGTTGTATGCATTTGCAAATCCCCGCGGATGTCGGACAATTCTATCAACCTGGGCAGTTTCCCTTGCTCGGCAGCCTGAATCTCTCCCCGGTCTTCCCGCAATTCAGGGGGGATGAAAGGAAGTCCCACGGCTTTAAAAATATCTTCTTCCTTGGCACCGCTTATTCTTTTTTCATCTTTAGAATCGAATACCCCGTACTCGCTGATTTTCAGGCCCAATTCTTTAGCGCGATCGCGGATGGCCACATTGTGAGCTTTCGAACCAGTGAAATAATGTAGGGCGGCACCGTAACTTTCCTCCTCGAGAACCCGTACATCCACCTGCAAACCGCACTGCAAGCGCACGCTGGATTTGGTTTCGCCCTTGGCAATTATTTCGGCCGTCTCCCCATATTTGACGAATCGGTCCATTACCCGGCAACCTTTGGCACATATGGCCAAAATGTCCAGGTCCCCAATCGTTTCTTTCCGCCGGCGGAAACTTCCTGCTGGATCCAAACGCCTCACCCCCGGGACTTCTTTTAAATATTCCAGAAGGGCTTGAGCATAAATAAACCCAACTGAAAGTTTGAAGCGTCCCATCCCGGCACGGTATTTTTCGATGGATTTTAAAACCTTCTCTTCTGTTCTCGACCCCATTCCGGCAAGATTCCGCAATCGCCCTGCTTGCGCCGCTTTTTCCAGGCGGTCTACCGAATCCACACCCAATTGATCTTGCAATGCCTTAACTTTCTTGGGGCCCAGCCCTTCCAGTTTCAGAAGCTCCGTCAAACCAGCGGGAACCTGGGCGCGTAACTCTTCGAGAAAGTGACATTTCCCCGTGGAAATAATCTCCTCGATCTTTTCGCGGATTGATTTACCGATCCCCGGGATCTCCTCCAGGTTCATGCCGGTTTTGATCATGGACTCCAAACTCTGGCTCAGGTCTTCAATCGTCCGGGCTGCGTTGCGGTACGACCGTACCCGGAAAGGGTTTTCTCCTTCAATGTCCAGGATGTCCGCAATTGCGGTGAAGATATCCGCTATGCCTTTGTTTTCCATGCCCGACCTCTCCACGAAGGATGGAATCGGTGTAGGGGGGGTTATAGGATATTTACATTGAGAAATTTTCTTTTTGAAGGTTGTTTTTCCGAGGAAGGAAAAGATGCAGACAGTTTAGGTAATTCCAAAATTTATATCAATTCTGCCCGCTCCAATCCATAAAACACTTTATCGGCAAAAACCTTACAGGGGGAATCCCCGCTGGGGAAACATTGGTATTTTTCTTCTTCTCGT
>JAOUFX010000222.1 GCA_029857975.1 Deltaproteobacteria bacterium
TCCACAATTGCCACCCGCCGGAAAGGGTTGGATGGGCTGGGAAAAGTTCTGGAAGAAAGTTGTACACCTCAGGTTCGCCCTTTCTATAATCCAGAAATTGAAGAAGGGGTCTCCGCCATTGAGGTTCTCCTCCCGGAGAAACAAAAAGGGAAGCGGGCGCTGGCTTTAATGCTGCTGGCCGGGGATGAAAGCTTACAAGATTGGCTGCACTGCCGACTCCATGAGCAGGTTATCCTGAAGATTGAAGAGATTAGCCGCAGACTGCAAAGTCAGCATCAAGAATCGCTGGGCTTTTTCATCAACCAGAAGCGGCTGAATGCGGTGGATCGAATTTTAGAAGAGGTTTTTCATAAAGAAAAGCATAGCGGGGGAATGGCGGCTCGGGCCCTCAGTAACGTGACAACCCACCCCATTGGAGGAGTCCCAATTCTTCTCCTGGTGCTTTACGCCATATATAAATGGGTCGGGGATTTCGGCGCGGGCATTGGGGTGGATTTTTTATTGAACGTAGTTTTTGGCAAGGCCGTCAACCCGGCAGTTACTTGGGTTGTGGAATACCTTTTCCCGTGGCAATTTATTCAGGAATTTTTTGTGGGTCCATTTGGGGTGGTGACTATGGGACTTACTTATGCGATTGCCATCGTCCTCCCCATCGTAGGAACCTTTTTCTTTGCTTTTGGCTTATTGGAAGATTCTGGATACCTCCCCCGTCTGGCTGTAATGGTCAACCGGATTTTTCGGGTAATGGGATTGAGTGGCAAGGCAGTCTTGCCCATGGTTTTAGGCCTGGGCTGTGATACCATGGCCACCCTCACTACCCGCGTTCTGGAGACAAAAAAAGAACGGATTTTAGTCACGTTGCTGCTGGCTTTGGGAGTCCCTTGTTCGGCTCAAATAGGAGTGATGGTTGGCATGTTCGCTGGGTTGTCGGTGAAGGCGATCATCCTTTGGGCTTTCGTGGTTATAGGGAGCATGATATTGGCAGGCCTTTTAGCCTCAAAACTCATTCCCGGAGAGAAGGCCGACTTTATTCTGGAAATACCTCCTTTACGCATTCCTACGCTTGGTAATATCCTCATCAAGACTTTGGCACGCCTGGAGTGGTTCTTGAAAGAAGCTGTTCCGCTGTTTCTATTGGGCACCTTTTTCCTGTTTGCTCTCGATCGACTGGGCCTGCTCAAAGCCCTGCAGCATACGGCCGCGCCGATTGTGGTCGGGTTTCTGGGTTTACCAGCCGAAGCCACCCAAGCTTTGCTCTTAGGATTCCTGCGTAGGGATTATGGGGCAGCGGGATTATTTGTCATGGCCAAGGCCGGTGAACTGGATTCGATTCAGATCGTGGTAAGCTTGGTTACCATTACTCTTTTTGTCCCCTGCTTGGCTAATTTTTTTATGATTATTAAAGAGCGAGGATTGGGACAAGCTTTGGCCATGGCCGGCTTCATATTCCCGTTTGCGCTTATTGTTGGGGGAGGGTTAAATTTTTTACTCCGTTTTCTGGGGGTGAATCTGTGAAGAGGGAGGGGGAGAATGCTTTCCGGTGTCCCCTTTGTGGGAATATTTTTCAAAAAGATCTGAGTAAATGCCCGAAAGGTTGTCCACTGGGCAAAACCTGCCAACTGGTTTGTTGCCCGCGCTGTCATTACCATTTTGTGGAGGACTCAAAGACGGTAAATTTATTAAAAAAAATTTTTAAAGGGAGGTCAACCGATGAACAGGGCTAATGAAGGAACTGTCCCAGGTCGAAAAAGGAACGGCCGGGGATGGAATGAAGCCGGCGAAAAGAGCGAATCGCACCAACGAGAAGAAATTCTGGAGCTTCTCTGGACAATGCGAGAGAAAGGGCCTGTACGCGTGGAAGAATTTTTAAAGATTACCGAAGAAGCGGAAGCCGACCATCTTCTGCGCAAGATGGAACACGACGGATGGATTTCCTTCAAGGAAAGCCAAGTTGTTTTTCTGGAGAAAGGGGAACGAAGGGCTGAAGAAATCATCCGGAGGCATCGCCTGGCCGAGCGGTTACTCTCCGAAGTTTTTGAGCTTGAGGAAAAATATATGGAGCCAAGTGCCTGTCAATTCGAACATATCCTTAGCCCCCAAGTTCTGGATAGCGTTTGTACCTTTCTGGGGCACCCCCCCATTTGCCCTCATGGCAAACCAATACCTAAAGGTCCCTGTTGTACGCGATTTAAGCGTGAAATGGAACCGTTGGTCCGGCCTCTTTCCGACTTGAAACTGGGGGAGGAAGGACGGATTGTTTTTATTACCCCCCGGTCCCGGATCCGTTTAGAACGTTTGAGTTCTATGGGATTAATTCCGGGATCAGTAGTGAAACTGAACCAAAAGCGCCCCTCTTTTGTGCTGGAGGTTGGGGAAACAACCTTAGCCTTGGATGAGGACATCGTCCGTGAGATTTATGTGAAAAAAACCAAGTAAAAAAATCCTTTACATTTTAAAAAATTAAGTTTATGATTTTTAAAAATCACATGAAAAATTAATAACTTTATATGCGTTTCTTCGGATCCATTCGCAAACAGTATTTTTTATACCTGACTATTTTCATTTCTGCTATGCTTGTTTTCACCATCTTCGGTGGAAGGGGTTTAATGCAAATTTACCACTTAAAGGAAGAACGGGAAAAAGTTATGATAACCACTGGGCATTTGCGCGAAGAAAATCGGAAACTTGCCCAGCAGATTGAGAGGATGAAAAAAAATAAGAAAGAAGAAGTTGAAAGAATTGCCCGTGAGGAGTTAGGGTTAGTTAAAAAAGGTGAAATCGTTTATAAATTCGAGCAGTAAGTAATGGTTTGAAAATTATTTTAAAGATACCAGAGAATCAATTTATTTTTCCTTTTTCCGATTTTCTCTTGATTTGTGTTAAAATTGACTCACGCATGGTTGAAAAATTGTTACAGAAGGCGCAAAAACGTACATAAAAGATTTCCATAAAATTCGGGAGGACTCCTGGAAAAATAAAAATAAACCAAAATGGGTTCAAATGAATAATTGAAATTTTTTAATTCTTACTTTTAATAAAATTAATGAATTTATAGCGATAAGAATTACTTAGGAGGTAGAAGTTATATATAATTAAGTTTAAATTAAAATAATTTTTAAAAAAATTTCTTAACTTAATAATCTTTGGAACCAATTTTGCAAGACTTAATTTTGGTTGCAAACAACTTTTTCCTCATTACCCCGGCTTCTGAAAGCAGAGCAAAAATGAATTCCCTTAAACAGTATCGCGAGAAGTTTTTATTAAGCAAAGCGGAATTGGCGCGGAAAGCTGGGATTTCTTCATTAACGATCGATAGGGTGGAAAAAGGGAAAACTTGTCGTTTGGAGACAAAGCGCAAGATCATTCTTGCATTGGGGTTAAAGCTTTCCGAAAGAGAAAAAATTTTTGGGGATGTAAAATGAAAACTTTCCTCCGAGACTTGCCGGTATTCACCCCTATTCGCAAAGATGCCAATACGAAAACATTTTTTCTATTCATTTTAACGTTGGTCATATCATTTTTAGCCTTTTGCCCTCTAATCCAAGGAGCGGACAGATCCGGAACCAGCCGTTTGGCCACGGAACAGGAGATTGCGGCAGAGAAATTTTTTTCCAGCCTGGAAACGGCTCTGGCCAAGAAATTTTTTGACTATCGAAATCGGCCAATTATACGGGTAGCTGTCTTTGATTTTACAGATGGATCAGGAAATGTGGTGAAGGCCGGGAGGGAATTGGCCGATAAAATCACCCGAAGGCTTTATCTTCAGGACCAATTTGATGTAATCAGCCAGGAGAAAATGAACCGCTATTTAAATTGGAACGGGCTCAGTGTTATGGGAAAGTTGGATGCCCAAGGGCTGCATCGCTTACAGCGGCGAATTAACACCATGGACCCGGCCAACGGTATTAACGCTTTGATTACTGGAGAGGTACAAAAAGGGGTTAGCCGAAGTCTTCGAATTTCTGTCTCCCTGGTCAATTTCCAGTTTAATATTGGGGCCATGGAGATGGAAAAGAACATTGTGGATGTTCTTCCCATGGCCGTTGAAATACCCCTTCCAACCGAACAGGCCTTACAGGAAGCCACCGAAATTGTTTTACGCGGGGAGATTCGCCCCTTGGAAGAAGGTCGCCTTCTAATATTGGCCAATAACCGGGGTAATGCTTTACGGGAGACGGAATACGCCAAACAATTTACGAAAGAACGTCCTTTCCCTTGGGCACAAGTTCCCTTTGTCTTTGTTGCGGGGAAAGAAGAAGTAACCATTCCCGAACAGGTCAAAGTCGGCCTGGGAGAACTTCTTCTTTCACCTATAAGCATAGGGAATGATTCCAAAAAGCAGTTAGAATTTTCTTTCCTGCATGGCAAATGTTCTACCAACGTAATTTATTTTGATGAAATTCTTCCGGCTCAAAGTTATCGTCTGATAACGAGTTTCTTAGATTTAAAGAACAATGATTCTTATTCAGAATCCATGGAAGTACAAGTCCTACCGGGGACGACCACCATAGTGGTTTTGTCGGTTTACGTTCCTAACGAGAAAGAGCGCATCCGGACCAGACAAACCCCTCGGATCAATGTATTTCAACTTTGGGGCAAGGGGATGGAAGCTTTGCCCGATCGGTAGGGAGACATGGGGATTTTTGACAAGAAAGAAGTAATCGGCCTAGACATTGGGTCAAGTTCCATCAAGGCAGTGGAGTTAGAATTGGGAAAGAAAACCCCGAAACTGAAACATTTCGGGATGATTCCCCTTCCTCCGGAAGCCATCGTGGATGGCGCTTTTATGGACTCGGCTAGCATTGTGGAATCGATTCGGAGCTTAATCGAAGGATTGAAGGTCAAAACAAAAAATGTGGCTGTTTCGATATCCGGGCATTCGGTGATCATTAAAAAAATTAATGTCGCTATCATGTCCGAAGTACAGCTGGAAGAGTCTATTAAATGGGAGGCGGAACAGTATATCCCCTTTGACATCGAAGACGTAAACTTAGACTTCCAGATTTTGGATGAACCCGCCGGGCAGGATCAGATGGCTGTCCTTTTGGTGGCGGCCAAAAAAGATATGATTAACGACTATACTGCGGTCATCGAGGAAGCGGGTCTTCGCCCCGTAATTGTGGATGTAGATTCTTTCGCTATCGAAAACGCCTACAACTTGAACTATGAATCTCCGGAGGAAGAAGTTGTGGCCTTGGTCAACATCGGGGCAGGCGTTATGAACATCAATATTCTGAAGGGGGGAACTTCAGCGTTCACCCGCGACATTTCCATCGGGGGGAGGCAAATTACCGAAGAAATTCAAAAACGGCTGAAGATGACCTACGAGGAAGCCGAAGCCCTGAAGGTAAAAGAAAGAGATTCCGGGGCTCAAGGTGTGGAAGTAGAAAAAATCGTCCAGGAGACAGCCGAACAGCTAGCCACTGAAGTTCGAAGATCCTTAGAGTTTTATGCCGCCTCCACTTCGGGGGGGGAGATTAAAAAAGTTTTTCTTAGCGGGGGATGCGCCAAAATTCAGATGCTTCCTCAATTGATTGAAGAGCGTATCGGAACACCGGTGGAAGTTTTCAACCCCTTTATACAAATCGACTGTAACCCAGAAGCATTTGACCCAGAGTACATTAAACAAATCGCTCCTTTAACAGCTGTCGGAGTGGGATTAGCTTTAAGGAGAGAGGGCTTAAAATGATTCGCATCAATCTGCTGCCGGTCCGAGCATTAAAGAAGAAGGAAACTACCCGGCAGATGCTATCGGTCTTTTTTCTGTCCGTGGGCGGTGTGGTTCTGATCACCCTTTTCTTTCATATCTCTATTACCAGTCGACTTAACAAAGTAGAAGACCAAATAACCGTCTATAATGAGGAAATCAAACAACTGAAAATTGATACCAAAGATGTAAATAAATTTAAAGCGGAGAAAGAAGACCTTCAGAGACGCTTGAATATTATTTATACATTACAACGAGCCAAAACAGGTCCTGTGCGCGTGCTGGATGATT
>JAOUFX010000223.1 GCA_029857975.1 Deltaproteobacteria bacterium
CCCAGCCGCCGCAGTTCTTCTTCCACCCTCCTGCGGTCGTTGCTTTCCTGCTGTTGTCTTTCCTGAATTCTTTGTAGCTCCACTTTATATTCGCCAATTTTCTCTGCCAGTTGAGCACGATCTTTTTTTAATTCTTCTTCCTTCTGTTTTTGTTCCGTAATATCCCAGAAAATCCCCAAGAAACCGGAAATATCGCCTTTTTCATCCCGGATGGGGGTTTTCACCATATGCACGATTCCCTCCTGCCCATTTTGGATATAACGATCCTCAATGTCTTCCGGCTTCCCGGTTTCCATAATTCTTTTATCGTCGGCAATATATTTTTCAGCCAGCTCTCTGGGGAAAAAATCATAATCGGTCTTGCCAACGATCTGATCCGCTTCAATTTTTAAATCCTGGGCGTAATTTTGGTTACAGGAAATATAAACGGAATTCTTATCCTTAATGAATAATTTTTGAGGAATATTCTCGGCTAAAGTTTTATATTTGCTCTCGCTGGATTGGAGTGCCACTAACGCCATCTGCCGCTGGGCCTCAGACGCCTTTAGTTCAATAATTTGGTGGCGCATCTCCACCAAATCATTTATGGTTTTTTCAATCGTTATTAGTTTTTCCAGCGTTTTATTTTCGCCTTGCATCTGAAACCTCCAATAGGTATTTATCCATCCCCGCCTTTACTCCTTCAAGTTTAATGTTGAATGCAAAACCCAGACCGCCATCAATAAAATCAAATAAAAATTAAACCCTTAGCAAAAAATCAATTTTTTAAAACATAGAAAAACAAAAAAAATAATAAGTTAAATTATTTTAATAAGTTAAAACAAATTTAAGGCAATTCCTCCGGGAAAATAATTTTTTTGTGGCGGATAACTATCTCCCGTAAGATGTCAAATAAATAACAGGTTGATGATTTTTTTTGACAATTTTGGATAAAAAGGGAAAATATTGAACAAAAACAAAAAATAAACAAGGATAATTCATGATTATCAACAAAAACCAGCTACAAAGGAGAAGATGTGGATGGCGTTTCATAAGTTGATCTACTCCGATAATCTTCCGTAGGAGCATTGCAGCGGCGAAGCTATTAAAATTTTAAAAAAACAAAACCTCTAAAATTGTATCACATTGTATAATGGAATAACAATTTTTCCACATTTTTTTTGAATAATTAATGGTATCCATGTTAAATAATTCATTCTTAATTTAATTCCTAATCTTTCTTTGCTCTCACTAAATAATTTTGATTGAATAATTTAATTCTCAAGGAGGCCTTTTATGCATGAGGATGGTGTTGTAAAGGCTCTTTATGAACGGGGGGTGTCCCGGAGGGACTTCTTAAAATTCTGCACCACCATGGCTGCCACCCTGGCCCTTCCTTCATCCCTTATTCCAAAGATTGCCGAGGCCCTCGACAAGAAAATGAAACCGGTTGTTCTCTGGCTGGAGCTTTCAGATTGTGCCGGGGACTCGGAATCCATGCTGCGAGCCACTAAACCCACCATCGCCGAGATCGTCCTGGACGTGATCTCTCTTGAGTACCACGAAACGATCATGGTCCCAGCGGGAAAAGCGGCAGAAAAATCCAAGATGGATGTCGTAAAGAATCTTAAGGGAAAATACATAGCCATCGTCGAGGGAGCGATCCCCACGAAAGATGGCGGGATATATTGTACCATCGGCGGCCACTCGGCCCTGGATATTGCCAGGGAAGTTTGTGGCCATGCGATGGCGACCCTGGCGGTCGGTTCTTGCGCCTCCTGGGGGGGAGTGGCCAGCGCCAGCCCGAATCCCACTGGATGCGTGGGGGTCAAAGAAGCCGTTCCCAATGCAACCGTCGTGAACCTCCCCGGTTGCCCAGTAAACGTGGAAAACATCACGGCAACTATCGTCCACTTCTTAACCTTCGGATCCCTTCCAGCCTTAGATGCGCGCCTTCGTCCTCTCTTTGGTTACGGTAAGAGAATCCACGATAATTGTGAAAGGCGGATGCACTTCGATGCCGGGCAGTTTGTAAGGAAATGGGGAGATGAGGGGCACCGGCTCGGCTGGTGCCTCTATGAGATGGGCTGCAAAGGACCCGAAGCCTATTATAATTGTCCAACGGTTAAATACAATGCGGGGACGAGTTGGCCGGTCCAGGCCGGGCATCCCTGCCTTGCCTGCGCTTCCAATAATAACTGGGATGTCATGGGATCGATATACACCAGACTTCCCAATGTTCCAGGCGCCAGCTACCAAGCTACTGCAGACAAAATCGGTTTAGGCCTGGCGGCGTTGACCGGCGCCGGGATCGCCGCCCATGCGATCGTAAGGGGAATCAAAGGACGGGGCCCAAAAGAACCAGTACCGATCCAAGATGAAGAGCCCGAAAGGAGAAAAAAAGATGCCGAAAATCGCGATTGATCCGATTACCCGAATTGAAGGTCATTTGAGAATTGAAGCCCAGGTGGAAGGCGGGAAGGTTACGGATGCTTGGTCAGCCGGCACTATGTGGCGGGGCATTGAGCTGATCGT
Source organism: Deltaproteobacteria bacterium (assembly GCA_029857975.1). The sequence continues at coordinate 2,515 of JAOUFX010000223.1, forward strand.
CAGGAATCGCGATCCCAGAGAGGTATGGGCCTTTCTCTCCCGTATATGAGGGGTCTGAACAACGGTTCATTCCACCAGCTCCGTGAGAGCTGTAGAAAATGCTTTGGGGATCACTATTCCGGATAATGCGCGGATCATCCGCAACCTGATTTCGGGAATTCAATACGTTCAGGACCATGTGATCCATTTTTATCATCTCCATGCCCTGGATTGGGTAGATGTCGTAAGCGCCCTGAAGGCCGACCCGGCCGGGACCGCCAGCTTAGCCCAGTCTTTATCCGACTGGCCCAATGCCTCCCCGGGTTATTTCCAGACAATCCAAAAAAAGGTCAAAACCCTCGTGGAAAGCGGGCAGCTCGGCATCTTCGCTAACGGGTACTGGGGACATCCCGCTTACAAGCTACCACCCGAGGCCAACCTCATGGCCGTTGCCCATTACCTCGAGGCCCTGGATTGGCAGCGAGACGTAATCCGGATGCAGGCTCTTCTGGGGGCAAAGAATCCCCATCCCCAAACCTTTCTCGTGGGGGGCATGTCTATCCCCATTGACCCGAACAGTCAAAATGCCATCAACGCTGGCAGCCTTGCCTTCCTGCAAAGCCTGGCCAAGAAAGCTTGGGAATTCGTCGAGAAGGTGTACATCCCTGACCTGCTTGCTGTGGCCTCCTTTTATAAAGAATGGGCCTCTATCGGCGGTGGAGTCGGTAACTACCTTTCTTATGGGGAGTTCCCGAATGACAATCTGAGCAACACCAAAAATTGCTGGCTCCCGGCAGGATTTATCCGCAATACAAATTTGAGCAATGTTGAGCCAGTAGATCATATGCAGGTCACAGAAGACACTGCCCACGCCTGGTATAAATATAGCGACGGGGACGAGAAAGCCAAACATCCTTGGGTAGGGGAAACAGTTCCCAACTACACGGGTCCAAGGCCGCCTTACGAATTCCTCGACACCTCTAAGAAATACAGCTGGGTCAAAGGAATCCGGTATGACGGTCTCCCGACAGAGGTGGGACCCTTGTCCAGAATGCTCATCGCCTATGCCTTAGGGCACAAAAGAATCAAAGAGGTAACGGACGGGATGCTGAAAAAATTGCAGGTCGGCCCGGAGGCCCTGTTCTCCACTTTGGGCCGTACAGCCGCCCGGGGCATCGAGACGCTGGTGACTGCCGAGATGCTCCCGGTATGGATTTATGAGCTTGCGGCGAGGATTAGAAGTGGGGATTGGATCATCCACAGCGGAGAGAAATGGGAACCTTCCACCTGGCCGAAGGAGGCGAAAGGGTACGGCTTCCATGAAGCCCCCCGCGGATCCTTGTGCCATTGGGTTGTCATTAAAGATGGGGTTGTCGCCAACTACCAATGTGTGGTCCCGGGCGGGTGGAATTCTTCCCCGCGGGATGGCAAGGGACAAAGGGGTCCCTATGAAGAAGCCCTTCGGGGTACCCCTTTGAGCGATCCGAATAGACCGCTGGAAATCCTTCGGACCATCCATTCTTTCGACCCGTGCATGGCCTGCGCCATCCATGTAGTCGATTCGGAGAGGAAGGAATTGTTCAGGGTTAGAGCCCTGTAGGAGGTTGCCATGCTGCAGAGAGTGTATGTCTGGGAATGGCCAGTACGTTTAACCCATTGGGTTAATGCCATAGCAATTGTCCTCCTTTGTTTTACCGGAATTTACATTGGCACCCCCTTTATTTACGCTCCTCCGGGTGAACAATTCGTCATGTCCACGATGAGGTTCATCCACTTTGTGGCTGCCTATGTCTTCACGCTGAGCTTCTTCTTGAGAATCTATTGGTTCTTTGTGGGCAACCGCTATTCTCGATGGGGGGACTTCATTCCCCTGACCAAAAATCGATGGAGGGCTATATTTGACGATATAAAGTTTTACCTGTTTTTGAAGAAAGAGATTCACCATCGGGCGGGGCATCATTCTCTGGCCGCTATCACCTATCTCGGATTGTTTTTTTTCTTCCACCTGGAAATCTTCACCGGGTTTGCCCTCGACTCGATGAGCCATCATGGCTGGGCGTATAAGCTTCAGGGGGGATGGTTCCTTCCCTACCTCTCGGCCCCAACCCTACGCCTCTATCACCATCTGATCATGTGGTTGGTGATTGCCTTTGCGATGTTCCACATCTACATTGGCTGGTTTGTAGATATTGTAGAGAAGAATGCCGGTATAAGCTCGATTTTCAGCGGGTACAAGATCCTGGATGAATCCGAAACTCTCTCTGATCGGCCTCGGTAACATCCTTTTGAGGGATGAAGGGGTGGGGGTCCACGCGGTCGAGGCCCTCAGGAAAAATTTTGATTTTTCCGAAGACGTCTGTCTCCTCGGTGGGGGAACACTCGGCCTGGACCTTCTGCTGTGGATCGAGGGAATGGAAAGAATTGTTTTTATTGATGCGGTCGATTTCAAAAAAGCACCCGGGACCATTGCCATTATCGAAAATGAAGACCTTCCCTCCTTTTTGGCGCCCAAGCTCTCCTTGCATCATGTCGGTCTTTCCGACCTCCTTTTCGCCTCGAGTTTTATGGGAACGAAGCCATCGCAAATTACACTGATCGGAATCCAGCCGGAAAAGATCGAGATTGGCCTTACCCTGTCTGATATTCTAAACGAGAATTTTGAAAAATTATTAAAAACCATCCTAAAGAAACTCCAGGAGTGGGGAGTGAACTTTAGAAAAAAAACGAAGCAGGAGCCGTCCAATGTGCCTGGCTATCCCGTCTGAGATTGTGGAGATAAAAGACCAAATGGCGACTATCGATATCTCGGGAGTTCGCCGGGATGTAAGTCTGCTCCTTTTACCAGAGCAGGCCATGGTAGGAGATTATGTGTTGGTCCACGCCGGCTTTGCCATTCAGAAAATTGACCGGGAAGCCGCTGAGGAAGCTTTGAAGCTAATCGAGGAAATGGCCCAAGGGGAAGCAGACAGGGGTCAGGAGACAGAAGTAAGCATAACGGCTGAACATTCTCTTTGACTACTAAAAATTCTGACTTCTAAATTCTGTCTCCCATATTCTTTTTTTATGCATGAAGTCTCTATCGCCCTTAGCCTTCTGAATATTGTTGAACAGAAATGCCGCGAAGAAGGGTATCAGTCTGTTGAATCAGTAAGGGTGCGCGTCGGAAGGGCCGCGGGTATTTTACCCGAAGCTTTTACGTTTGCTTTCGACGCGGCCAAAAAAGATACGATCGCCCAGGAGGCCAAGTTCATAATCGACATTGTGCCGCTTCGTGGAGTCTGCAATGAATGCGGCAGTCTTTTTGAATTGGAAGAAGCCCCTGCCTTCGCCTGTCCGCTTTGCGCCTCTCCTTCTATTAAAATCGATCAAGGGTATGAGTTGGAAATTGTTGAAATAGAGGTGAATTAACCCGAAGGAATGTCGGCCCAAAGGGAAAGAAAAAATTTTTAATTAAAAGCTTTCGTATAATATTTCAACTTCGATCT
>JAOUFX010000224.1 GCA_029857975.1 Deltaproteobacteria bacterium
ATCACCCTCCCTTCGATTTTTTTAAAAGTGTGGATGGGTACAGCCTCGGGGAGGACCGGCGTAGGAGCAAGGATATAATCTCCACGGAAGATCGGTTGATTGGACTCATGAATCTTGGCGGTCACGATATGATCTTGACCTTCCAGGATGACCAGTTGCCCTGGACTCACGACCAGGTGCCCAATTTTTTCTTTGGTTATAGGGTGACTTATGGCTTGCCCCAGGTGCATGATGCCAAACCGATCGCCGGGCTTTACTTTTTTCCCCGGCTGTAAACGGATGTAAACTACTTCCCCTTTGCTCAGGTTGACCACTGCCTCTTTGGTCCCCACGATCGTTCCCCACGATGGGACTGGTTTCGGGGTGATGAATCCGACCGATTGCATCTGATCACGGATTGTTTGCTCCGAGGGTTCCAAGGCCTGGCCCGCTTGCGCTCGACTTTCTGTTGATTCTCCGAAGATTAACAGGCCCAGGAGAATGACCAATCCTGAGCTCAGGGTCATTAGGGTCATTTTTGTCTGCCGCATTACCCACCTCCGGATTTTTTAAATTGGCCAGAAAGTTCACGCAAGATCCATGCCTTTCTAGTGTTTTTAAAATACCTTCCGTCTCCTCTTTTTGTCAAGTCTATTTTTCTCTTGCCTTTCTCTTGCCGCCGCACTTTTACATTTCCTTCCTAAATTGAGTGATTTTTTACACCACAGAGATCTCAGAGAATAATTTTCCTCTGGGCCCTCTGTGGTGAATCGCCTTTTTTAGGTCCTTATTATTTTCGAGCCCAAGGAGGCAGGAAAATGCTTTGTTTGGCGGGGAATGAATAGGGTTCGAGAAATCGAGGGTTCTGGTGTTCCCGGCTATGGGGAAAAACAAAGGAAATTAATGGGTTTCTGGAAATTCGGTAAATAAGGATTTTAAGTTTGACTTTCGAGGTGGGAATGTTACAATAGCGCCGATTTGGGGCGGCCAGTAACGGAGGGAAACGAACCCGCCCGGGTTGCGACCTAATCTCCATCGGGAGATGACGAATGGGGAAAGGAATGGATTCATGGATTTTGAACTTAGTGAAGAACAAAAGATGATTCAAGAGATGGCCCGCGATTTTGCTGAAAATGAAATCAAACCCAAGGCCCCTGAATTGGACAAAACGGAACGTCATCCGGCGGAAATCGTACAGAAAATGGCCGAGTTGAACCTCCTGGGCATTGCCATCCCGGATGTTTACGGCGGTGGGGGGGCCGATATTGTCAGTTACGTAGTAGCCCTGGAGGAAATATCCCGGGGTTGCGCCAGCGTGGGAGTGATCATGTCGGTGAATAACTCCCTGGTCTGCGATCCCCTTTACACTTTTGGGACAGAAGAGCAGAAAAAAAGGTATCTTACACCCTTAGCTGCGGGGAAAAAACTGGGATGTTTCGGATTGACCGAACCCGAAGCCGGATCCGATGCAGCCGCCCAGAAGACTACGGCTGTGCTCCACGGAGATGAATGGGTAATCAACGGCAAGAAAAACTTTATCACCAATGGCAATGTGGCGGACTATTGCGTACTCATGGCCATGACCGATAAGAGCAAAGGATACAAGGGGATCAGTTGCTTTATCGTGGATTGTAAGGCTCCTGGATTTTCTGTGGGAGTGGTGGAAAAGAAGTTGGGGATCAAAGCTTCTGGAACTGCCGAATTAATCTTTGAAGATTATCGCCTTCCTAAAGAAAACCTCGTTGGCCAGGTGGGCCAGGGGTTTTACATGGCCATGAACACGTTAGACGGAGGCCGCATCGGCATCGCTTCCCAGGCTCTGGGTATTGCCCGCGCTGCCCTGGAAGCAGCCACTGAATACTCCAAGACCCGGGTGCAGTTCGGGAAACCCATCTCTCAGTTTCAGGCCATCCAGTGGATGATCGCCGACATGGCCACCGAGCTGGATGCTTCCCGGTTGTTGACGCTTCGGGCGGCCTTTTTGAAAGACCACAAAATGCGCTACGAGAAGGAAGCGGCCATGGCCAAGTTATATGCTTCCGAAGCAGCCAGCCGCATTACCACCAAGGCCATCCAGATTCATGGGGGATACGGATACATTCAAGAATACAACGTGGAAAGACATTTCCGCGATGCCCGGATCACGGAGCTTTATGAAGGAACCTCCGAAGTTATGAGGTTGGTCATATCGAGCAATATTCTGAAGGGGAGATAATAAAAGGGAGAAAAGGGGGTTCCGATGATTAAGACCAAAGAAGATTACATCAACAGCCTGAAAAAATTAAACCACGTAGTTTATTATAAGGGGAAAAGGGTTCAGGACCTTACTACCCACCCTGCTTTTTTGCCCCACATCAACGCGGCGGGCAAGACCTACGAACTGGCCCTGATGCCGGAGCATGAAGATCTGATGACGGCCACCTCACACCTGACCGGAAAGAAAATCAATCGTTTTACCCACATTCACCAGAGCCGGGACGAACTGATCAAGAAGGTTCAGATGCTCCGCCTGATTTCCCACGAGACCGGAAGTTGTTTTCAGCGTTGCGTGGGGTTCGATGCCATGAACGCTCTCTACAGTACCACTTACGAGATTGATGAAAAATACGGGACCTCCTACCACCAAAGACTCAGGAAGTTCATCGAGTATATCCAGGAAAACAATTTCATGGTTGTGGGTTCGATGACCGATCCCAAGGGTGACCGTTCCAAAAGCCCCAGCCAACAGGCCGACCCTGATCTTTTTACGCATGTAGTGGAAAAGAAGGAAAAAGGGATCGTTCTTCGCGGGGCCAAAGCCCATCAAACGGGGGCCGTCAACTCCCACGAGATGCTCATCATGCCGACGCAGGCGCTCCGGCCGGAGGATAAAGACTATGCGGTGGCCTGCGCGGTTCCGGTGAATGCACCCGGGGTGACCATGATTTTCGGCCGGCAGACCAACGAGGAGAGAAAATTTGAAGAGGGGGGAATTGACGCCGGCAATCCGGAGTTTGGCCTGGTAGGCGGGGAAGCGCTAATCGTTTTGGAAAATGTCTTCGTTCCCTGGGAGAGGGTTTTCCTGTGCGGCGAAGTTGAATTTGCCGGCCCGCTGGTGGAACGTTTTGCTTCCCTGCATCGACAGAATTATGGCGGATGCAAAGGCGGATTAGCCGACGTCCTGGTGGGGGCCAGCGCCCTGGCGGCCGATTACCAGGGGACTTCCCAGGCTTCCCACGTGCGCGATAAACTGGCGGAAATGACCCACCTGGCGGAAACGATTTATGCCGGAAGCATCGCCTGCTCGGCCATGGGGCATAAGATGAAAGCGGGGAACTGGGAACCGGATACCCTTCTGGCGAACACCACCAAATATAATGTTACCAAGAATGTTTATGAAGTGGCGCGGCTGGCCCATGATATCGCCGGGGGGATCATTGCCACTATGCCCTTCGAAGATGACTTAAAGAATCCGGAGGTAGCGAAATATGTGGAGAAATATTTGAAGGGAGTGGCCAATGTTTCTACCAAAGACCGCATCCGCCTGCTCCGCCTCATCGAGAATATGACCGGCGGGACGGCTTTGGCCGAATCCATGCATGGAGCCGGTTCTCCCCAGGCTCAAAAAGTGATGTACATGCGCTCAGGGAATTGGGAGCAAAAAAAGAAGATGGCCAAGAAACTGGCCAAGATATCAGAAAGAGGATAAAAAAATATTAACCGCAGAGGACGTAAAGATGAAAAAGATGACGCTATGCGCATAGCGACAAGCGCTTAGCGGTTCTCGGCTTGCTCTGCGGTGAACAAAAAAACGGAGGTAAAAAGATGAGAGAAGTCGTCATTGTCAGCGCTGCCCGCACGCCGGTGGGAACTTTCGGGGGGACTCTTAAAGATATCCCGGCTGTAGAACTGGGGAAGATTGCGGTGGAAAAAGCTTGCCAACGGGCTAAGATCAAGCCGGAACAGGTCGAAGAGGTCATCCTGGGCAATGTGTTAACGGCGGGACAGGGGCAGAATCCGGCACGGCAGGTGCTCATCCGCTCGGGGATTCCGCGGGAAATTCCGGCCACCACCATCAACAAGGTTTGTGCGTCGGGCCTGAAATCCGTCATGATGGCCGCCCAGGCGATTAAAGCGGGTGACGCAGATATTATCGTGGCCGGAGGGATTGAGTCCATGAGCCAAACTCCTTTTTTACTTCCGGGGGCGCGCTGGGGGTACCGGATGAACGATGGGCCTCTGGTGGACGGAATGATCCATGACGGCTTGCTGGACATCTTCAACCGCTATCATATGGGGATCACCGCCGAAAACGTAGCCGAGAAATTCGGCGTTTCCCGGCAAGACCAGGATGTCCTGGCCCTCAGCAGCCAGCAGAAAGCGGGAAAGGCAATCAAGGAGGGAAGATTCAAGGACGAAATCGTTCCCGTATCCATCCCTCAGAAAAAAGGGAATGCCATTCTTGTTGATACCGATGAGCACCCCCGGCCGAATACAACCTTGGAGGCTCTGGCTGGACTTCGGCCCGCTTTCAAAAAGGACGGAACCGTAACGGCGGGCAATGCCTCGGGGATCAACGACGGAGCCGCAGCCCTGGTCGTCATGTCAGCGGAAAAAGCCAAGGCGCTGGGGCTGGAACCCATGGCCCGGATTAAAGCGTACGCCACGGCCGGTGTGCCTCCGGAGATTATGGGCACAGGTCCGGTTCCGGCCAGCCAGAAAGCCCTGGCCCAAACCGGGTTGACCGTGAAAGATCTGGACCTGGTTGAAGCCAACGAAGCCTTTGCCGCCCAGGCAGTCTATGTCAACCGAACGATGGGGTGGGACCTGGAGAAGGTGAACGTTAACGGAGGAGCGATTGCCCTCGGCCATCCCATTGGAGCGAGCGGAGCGCGTATTCTCATTACCCTGCTCTTTGAGATGAACAAGCGCCGGGTTCGTTATGGGCTGGCCACTCTTTGCGTTGGCGGAGGCATGGGGGGGGCAATGGTTGTCGAAAGAATATAAAGACCTAAAAAAGGCTCTGCACCACAGAGGGCCCAGAGGAAAATGATTCTCTGAGATCTCTGTGGTGTAAAAAATCGCTCAATTTAGGAAAGAGTAAGTTGCCAGAACTCCAAACCTGAAACTTATTGATGCGCAACATCAAACTCGTAATTGAATATGACGGCACGAATTATCATGGGTGGCAGGTACAGCCGAATGCCTTAACGATCCAGGAGGTCATTGAAAAGAAAATCGAGATGATGACCCAGCACCGTGTTCGCCTGATTGCTTCCGGAAGGACGGATACCGGTGTTCACGCGCTGGGTCAGGTGGCCAATTTCCCAACCTCTTCTTCCATTCCGGTGGAGGGGTTGCACCGCGGTCTCAACAGTCTTCTGCCTTCAGACATCATCATCAAATCCGTCGAAGAAGTGGATGCACATTTCCATCCCCAATTCGGGGCCAAGCGAAAAACCTACCGCTATGTCATCCTCAATCGCGAACTTCCTTCCGCCGTTTACCGCAATTATTCCTGGCATCTTTCCAAGCCTCTGGATGTTGCCGCCATGCGGGATGCTTCCAGAAATTTAATCGGCAGGCGGAATTTTTCTTCTTTCCAGGCTGCCGATCCAGAACCCATTGACCCGGTACGGGAGGTTTTTAGGGCTGAATGGTCTGTAGAGAAACAGATTTTCTTCTGCTTCACCATCGAAGCCGATGGATTTTTGAAACATATGGTACGCAACATCGTGGGAACGCTGGTGGAGGTGGGCCAAGGGAAGATCTCCCGGGAAGAATTTCAGAGAATCCTTGGCGCCAAGGACCGGCGTCAGGCTGGCATGACGGCTCCGCCTCAAGGACTTTTCTTGCTGGAAGTAAAATATTGAGCAGGGGAATATTGCCATCTTCCTTCCTTGATGCTATAAAAGTTTTTAATCTTTTTAATTTTTCCTTTTCAACTCTGCGGTCTCCGCGGTGAATGAAGTCATAAATTCTTAGAGGAGGAAACCAATGAGCCTAAGCG
>JAOUFX010000225.1 GCA_029857975.1 Deltaproteobacteria bacterium
CATCTCTTCCGTGCCTCTCCCGGGGATGCGGGTCTCCGGATGAATCTTCAAGGGGTCGCTAAAGTTCTTCCGGACAATCCTCGGCCAGCTTAGCTCCGGCTGGTAAAGGGCTTCCTGCTGACACACGCCGCTCCTCAGGCACACGCAGCATTCTACGCATTCTTTTTCATCGATCACGGCATAGATTTTGGCAGGGTTCTTGGGGTTCCGTCCGAAGGACATGATACTTCCGCGCATGGTGCAGTAAGAGGCGCACTGGCCGCAACCTACGCACTTCTCGGCATCAATTTTCATTTCCTCCCTCCCCGGGGCCACAGTCGGTGGGCATAAGAGACGGATCCTTCCACAACCTTCCGAATAAAAAATTCGTCCGCCTCCTGTTGGCTGCGGATGAAGCTTTCGACCACTCCCCCGCCGTTAATATCTCCCAGCATGATACAGCCTTTTAGGCGAGAGCCACTCAAGATTATTTTTCGATATCCAGCCCCGTCCTGACGACTCTGGGATGTAACCAACGAGCCCGGCTGGGTCTCAGTGATTCCCAGCGAGATGACTTTGAGACCAAAAAGCTCCACGGCGTTCATCCGGATCCCTCCGGAAAAGACTTGAGACCCTCCCGCCATATTCGCTCCCGCAACCCTTCCTTCTTCCACGGCCAGTGGCCATAGGGGGAATTGTCTTTTCCCTCCTCCCAGAAGATCGTCAGGCTGGCAGACATCGCCCGCGGCATAGATATGGGGAATGTCAGTGGCCATTCTTTTGTCCACCAGGATACCCTCTTCGGCCCGGAGGGGAGTTCCGTCAATCATCTGCATGTTGGAGACCACGCCTTTGGCCACGATCATGAGCCCGCAGGGAATTTCCTGGCCATTGGCCAGAACCACTTTTTCCAAGGAACCTTTTCCCCGGCAGGCCATCAGCTCCGTTTGCAAGTGTATTTTTATCCCTTGAGCTTCCAATCGCTTCTGGAGGATTGCGGCCGCCGTCTTGTCCAACATCTGGGATAAAATTTGGTCCGAGGAAACGATCAACCGAACCCGGCCCCTTCGGTTGAACAACGCCTCCAGGCATTTCAGGCCCACCAGACCTCCTCCATAAACCACTGCTTCGCCCTGAATGCAGGATAAAGCTTTCAAGATTCCTTCCGCGTCCTCGCGAGTCCTCAGCGGATAAACCCCCGGCATATGGATTCCCTCGATCGGGGGCAAGTAAGGAGAGGCTCCTGTAGCCAGGAGGAGTTCGTCATAAGGAACCTTTTCTCCATTTTCCAATGATAAAGAGCAGTGAGAAATATCAATCCCCTGGACTTTGGCCTGCGTCTTTAATTCTATGGCGTTTTCGCGGTAAAAACTTTCCGGGGCCAGGACCATCTCTTCTCTGTTCACTTGCCCGCCGATGAAAAGAGGAAGCATAACCTTCGCATAAGCCGGCCCTTCCTCATCAGTTAAAACCAATATCCTCCCCTGGGCATCAATCAAACGAATGCTCCTGGCCGCGGCCAGGCCGGCAGCGCTATTGCCTACTATAACGTAATATTTTTTGTTCCTCATCTCTTTCACAATTTTCGGAGTAATTCTTCGGCTTGCTCTTCTGGACCGGGCAGGGAAGGAGCGATTAGAAATTCCGCCCCGCTAATTTTTTTTAGCTCTTTCAAGAAAACTTCCGTTAATTCCGGACTTCCCCAAAAGGGCAGCGGGGTGCCGATTTGGACAGGAATGCCCAAAGAAAGAAAACCAAAAGATAGAGCTATGGAAGACCAATGATTGATCTCAGGGAAAGAAACCAAAATGCGGCTACCGCGCAATCCTCTCCTGCCATCCAATGAGCTTAAAAATTCAGTCACTCGGGAAAGCTCATAAGCAGATCCAAACCCAAAAAGGGGGCTTGATTCCTGCAACTCCTCAAGGAGATCTCGTAAATTTTTCCCCGTTTCTGGTTTAAGGAGATTCTCAAGAATAGGCTGGCAGGCAAAAAGCCCACCGCCGACAAAAACCAATACGTCTTCTTTTAAAAGCTTCTCGATAATCGTTCCGGTTCTCTCGAAGAAGGTTTGTTTGACGTTGCCTTCTCCTATCAGAATGACTGCCCCCTTAAGCTTCTTCGCTTTCAGGAGGGCTTCTACTTTTTTGGCTTTTTTAAAGAGCTTATTTGTATTCCTCTCTCCCGGAAGCTGGAGAAGAAGCGGCTTGGGGTCTTCGCCGCTCTTCAACCTCATCTGGAAAGCCTGCCAAGCTTTCCTGGCGATCGAGGTGGCTAAGACTGGCATTCTGCCTGGTTCAATTCCCGCCCGAAAAATCTCAATTCCAAGCTGGCCGGCCAAATCGACCAGATACGGTTCTCTCCCCATGCCGTGGGTGACGAAGGCATCGATCCCTCCGGTTAATAATAGTAGTTCCGGGTGGCCCAGACTTATCACATAAGCACCCCATTTCCTTAAATGCTCGCTTCCTTCCCCTACCAAAAGACGCAGGTCGATTTTCTCCTTTTGAAAGGCTTGAAGCAGGGTATCAACTAAAGATATTGAGGCACCCCTTTCCAGAAAAACGTTGGCCCCCTTATTAAGGTCAAGATAACTTTGGCTGGATGGTGGGTTTATTTTTGGAGGGATGATTTTTGCGGCCTGCTCAGAAAGCTGGTATTGAATCTTTCCTAACTTCAGCAGGTTGCTCATGGAAATTTTAAGGTAGTTTTTATCGGCAAAATGCGGATTCGGCAAAATCACAGCCTCGCTGACTTTTTCCATCGCCGCGGACAACCCTAATTGTTGAATACTTTCCAGAACCCCTTTTTTTACAGATTGAAAAATAGAATTTAGGACCACTTGCTGCCGGTCGGCCCCACAGATCCCTTGCCTGGGCTCATCCCCAAAAGGATTGATCCGGCAGGGGCCGTTTAGGCATTCATGACAGGTCAGACCGTTGGCCGCAAACCCATCCAGAGGGAGCTGGGATTCATACCGGTCCCAGAGGAGAGGGATGCTTTTCTGGTTCGCCCGGGCAATTAATTGATTGCCATCGGGACTTAAACTTTTCCTTCTCACGCTTTCCATTCCTTCTCCTTACGATGATTAAAAGTTATAAACCTTTCAGATAAGCTTGGAGCTTGGGTTTAATATCTTCCCCGTATTTTTTCAGGAATTCTTCCTTGGTCATGAATACCAAGGCTCCCGTAGGGCAGTGGGCAATACAATAGGGCTCCTCCATGCCCAGGCAACGGTCGCATTTGATGGCCTTTCTGAATTCCCGGAATGGTTTGATGGCCCCGAAAGGGCAGACCATCAAGCACATCCAGCAGCCGATACATTTTTCCCCATGCATAACCACCCACCCTTCTTTTTCTCTTTGCAGCGCCCCCGCGGGGCAGGCGTCCAGGCAAGGCGCATCCTCGCAATGGCGGCACTGAATGGGCAGAGAGCCCAGGTCTCCTATCGGCTGAACCTGCAAACGGGGCATAGGAGGGACGGCTTCATAAATGGCCTCGGGCAACCCTTGAGAAAGGGAGGAGCGTTTTAGAGCACATTGGATCTCGCAGGTCTTGCAGGCCACGCACCGCTCGATCCGGACGAAAATTTCTTTCCTTTTTGGGGCAGTGCTGAATTTATTATCCATCTGTGGTCCTTAGTCGTTGCTCAAATTAGAATGGCAATGATTGTTGAATATTACCAAACACTAAATCCTTGTCAAACAAAAAGTCCTAAATCCCGCCGCCCGCAACTTGAGACTTTTTTCTCCCCTGATGATATAATCTATCTTAACTTCCTATCTTGATTGTATAGGAATTTCCTTATTGGACACGGATGAACACAGATTTTCAGGATGTTATAGTAAACGACAAAACAAAGTTGCCATAATGAACAACCCAGCTCCTTGCAGAATGCAATAAAAATCCCCTCATTCCCCCTTTACGAAAGGGGGGCGGGGGGGATTTGGGGTGAAGACTTCGTTTGAGTTGAACAGATGACGTCAACTTATTTAAGACGTTCAAAATAAATGAAAAAAAATATCTGTGGAAATCTGTGTCCCAATTAATTTAATCCAGGGAACCGCCTTTTTCAATTTTATTACATTTTTAAAAGAGGAGAAGAAAATGGAAAAAAAGAAAGTCATGATTGTGATGGGCAGTCCTCGAAAAAAAGGGAATAGCGCGATCCTGGCCAAACAGGTGGCGGCGGGTGCCAAAGCGGGCGGAGCAGCGATAGAGACCTTTTTCCTTCACGATATGAATATCAGACCCTGTACCGCCTGTGATGCCTGTCGGAAAAAAAAGAATATCGATTGTATCCTGGATGATGACATGCAGAAGCTGTACCCGAAGCTTAGAAGAGCCGATGCCATCGTCATAGCCAGCCCCATCTATTGGTTTACGGTTTCCGCCCAAACAAAATTATTCATGGATCGCTGGTATGCCCTGGGGGGTGAGGAAGGGTACGAATTAGCCGGGAAACGGTTTGGCATCGTTCTGACCTACGCGGATGCGGACCCTTTTATCTCGGGGGCGGTCAACGCCTTGCGTACTTTTCAAGACGCCTTCAATTTCATCGGAGCAAAGATTGTAGGCATGGTCTATGGAAGCGCCTGGAAGGCCGGGGAGATCCGGCGCAATGAAGCGTTGATGGCCGAGGCCTACGAACTCGGCAAAAAGCTTGCGGCGGAGGCATAGGATCTTTTTCCCCATACTTGAAAATGGGGCCTCCCTCAAACCAGACTATAAAAAATATAACCCTATTTTTTCCAAGGAGGACATCAAGATTCTTGTGGCTCCATGGTGAATTCTTTTAAAGAGGTAATTTTATTTATGGAAACAGAAAAAAAAATTAATTCCCTCGATGTGGCCTTGAAACAGGTGGACATTGCGGCGGAGCATCTGCATTTAGACGCTGGGATCCGCGAGAAGCTTAAGCAGACGAAGCGGGAGCTCACGGTACATTTTCCCGTCAAAATGGTTGATGGAACCATTAAAATCTTCACCGGCTATCGAATCCAGCACAACGTGACCCGGGGGCCGGCAAAAGGAGGAATTCGTTATCATCCGGATGTAGACCTGGATGAAATGAAAGCTCTGGCCATGTGGATGACCTGGAAGTGTGCCGTCGTCAACATCCCTTTTGGGGGGGCGAAAGGGGGAGTCCAGTGTGATCCTAAGAGTATGTCCTTACAGGAGCTGGAGAACATGACTCGCCGGTATGTTTGGGAAATCGCCATGATAATCGGCCCTGACCGGGATATTCCAGCGCCGGACGTTTATACCAATCCCCAGGTGATGGCCTGGATCATGGATACCTACAGCACTCTGAAAGGATACACTGTTTTTGGAGTGGTAACCGGCAAGCCGCTGGAATTGGGTGGCTCCCTGGGAAGGTTGGAAGCAACGGGGAAAGGGGTCTTTATCATTGCCCAGGAAGCGGCACACAACCTGAATTTCTCGATCGAGGGAGCTCGGGTGGCCATCCAGGGATGTGGAAACGTTGGGGGCACTGCGGCCCAGTATTTCGACCGGGCTGGCGCGAAGATTGTGGCCATTAGCGACTATCAGGGAGGAATCTATAACAAGAAGGGTTTGAATGTTTCCGAGGCTTTGAGTTGCAGGAATCAGTATTCCTGCTTCATCACCAGAGAATCGAGCGGATGGGAGGAGATTACCAATGCGGAGCTCTTAGAGCTGGAATGCGACATCCTCGTTCCTGCGGCCATAGAGAATCAGATTACCCATAAAAACGCACCGCAGATCAAAGCCAGAATGATGGTCGAGGGAGCCAACGGCCCCACCACTCCGGAAGCAGATGAGATACTCAACGACCGGGGGATTGTTATCGTCCCGGACATTCTGGCCAATGCCGGGGGTGTCACGGTCTCCTACTTTGAATGGGTTCAGAACCTTCAGGAATTGCTCTGGAGCGAAGAGGAAATCTCTGAACGCTTAACCCGAATTCT
>JAOUFX010000226.1 GCA_029857975.1 Deltaproteobacteria bacterium
GCCCTCCCTCCTGGCCAAGGCCGTACCCCCCGATTCAGGGTGCGGGAAAGTCCTTCCTCCCTCCTGGCATTTTTACCGCACCTTGGTCTGGGCCCGGAAGCCAGGGCGATTCGCGCCGGCAGCATCGGTTGGGATATTACTTGAAAAGGGGAAGGCCTTTTTCATCCGTCGAAGGGGGTGGGCAAGAAGCCCAAACTTGCCCACCCCCAAAAAAACAGCTTAAAAGAAAATTGACATCAGGCCTACAAGGGAGTATCATAAATTAACTATTCTTAAAGGGTTGCTCAAAGCAAGAGGAATTGCCTATGTCCTTCACGAGAAGGGCTTTTTTTTATCTACTCCTTTTCTTTCTGGCCTCCGCCTGCGCCACTATAAAACCCATTTCCTCCTCAACCAAAGATTTTTTACCACCGGGGTCTGCCGCTAAATCTTATTATCATTTTTTACTTGCCCAACTCAATCAAAGAACTGGCGACATCGATCAGGCGATCCACCAGTACCTTAAAGCCCTGGAACATGATAAAAGCTCTGCTTACCTCCATACTCATCTGGCGGCCCTATATCTCAAGAAAGGCCTTCCGGAAAAGGCTCTGCACGAGGGAGAAAAAGCCATCCAGGTTAATCCGGATAACGTCCCCGCCCATCTGCTCCTGGGGGGCTTATACCTCTCTCTCCAGCAGCACCAAAAGGCGATCCAGGCCTACCAGAAAGCAATCCAGCTCGCACCCCAAAGCCAGGAAGCTTACCTCTTTCTGGGAACCCTTTACGCCGAGCAGAAAGATTACGATAAGGCCGTAACCAACTTCCAATCTCTTTTAGCCATTGATCCCCATTCCTTAATGGGCCATTACTACCTGGCTCGAGTCTATGCCGAGATGAAACGTTTCGATGAGGCCAAGCAACACTACCGGGACTCTCTGGAGATCAAACCCCATTTCGAACCTGCCCTTATGGATATGGCCTTGATCTATGAAATTCAGCAAGAAAACGAAAAGGCCATCAAGATTTACAAAGAAATCTTAACCTTAAACCCTTCGAATCCGGAAGCCCACGAGCGGTTGGGTCAGGTCTTCATCCGTCAGAACAAGCTTAACGAAGCTCTGACCGAGTTTCATGCCGCCGAAAAATTAACCATCAATAATCATGAGGTGCGGACGAAGATCGGACTTATCTACTTTGAACAAGGGCGGCTGGACGAAGCCATCGAGCAGTTTTCCTTTGTCCTCTCCTCCCAACCGGAGAATGACCGGGTACGATATTATTTAGGAACGGCTTATGAGGAGAAAAAAGAATTGGATCGCGCCGCGGAAGAGTTTAAACGAATCCCGCCATCCTCTTCTCTCTACGTCGATTCCCAGATTCATTTGGCGTATGTCTACGATAAACAGAACAAAGCCGAGGCGGCGATCTCTGCTCTTCAGGCCGCAATCCGGGTCAAAGCGGACAACCCCGAACTCTACCGCTTTTTAGCCTCTTTCTACGAGAAAACCAACCAGTTTGAGGAGGGAATCCGCCTGCTCAAAAAAGCTCTGGAATTGGCCCCCCAAAATGAAAAAATCCTTTTTAACCTGGGAGTCTGCTTCGACAAATCCGGAAACTGGCAGGAAGGTATTGCCCAAATGCGTAAAGTTCTGGAACTGAATCCCAATCATGCCCAAGCTCTCAATTATATCGGCTACACCTTTGCCGACAAAGGAATTAACCTGGATGAAGCGGAGGGCCTCATCAAGCGGGCCTTGGAGTTGAAGCCCAATGATGGTTATATCACTGACAGCCTGGGTTGGCTTTACTTCAAAAAGGGAGCCATGGAAAAAGCGGTAGCGGAATTGGAAAAAGCTCACCGCTTGGCTCCGGATGATCCGATTATTGCCGAACATCTGGGAGACGCTTATGCCCACAGCAAGCTGTTCGATAAAGCCATCGAGATGTATGAAAGGGCCAATAAATTGGACCCCAAAAAATCTGAGTTGAAAGAAAAGATTAAAAAATTACAAAAAGAAAAGAAACGCGAATGAGGATTTGGCTTCTTAGCCTGCTATTCTTCTTGCCGATCAGTGGTTGTGCCACCCTTCCCGTCCTTCCCCCCGAAACTCCTTCACCCGAATTTCTTTTAAATCAAATCAGGACCCGCCTCCAAACCTTTGAAGGCTTGAAAGGCCTGGCCCAGGTGAAAGTTTCTGCAGCGGGAAAAAACTTCCATGCGCAGGAAGTCCTTTTTGTGCGTCGCCCGGGGTGGTTGCGAGCGGAAAGTTTGAGCCCTCTGGGTACGCCCCAGTTCTATTTGGTTACGGATGGACGCGAGTTGAGTCTATATAATCCTGCCGAGAATCGGTATTATTGGGGCCGGGCCATGGCCAAGCATCTTTCCTTGGCCCTGCCGTTAGCCTTGGAGCCGGATGAAGTCGTTTCTTTTCTTTTAGGTGACCCTATTTTGATCGATTACGACTTAGCCTCCACTCGCCGAGATGGGCAGGAGGGTCTTTGGACCGTAGAACTTGCTTCTACCTCACGCCGAGAGCGCCAGATTCTTTGGGTAAACCCTTTCTCCTGGCATATTCTTCGTGCCGAATTTTACCGGCCGGCCTTATTCCAACGCCTAATTTTTGAAGACTTCCGCCGCATTCAAGGTTTCCTCTTCCCCCAAAAAATCCAGTTTACGTCCTTCGAACCGGTGGCCCGGCTCACGGTGGAATACTTCGAGATAGAGTTAAACCCCTTCTGGACAGCACAAGATTTTCAGCTTCCGGTGCCCCGGGGGACTACGGTCATTCCTCTGCCCTAAGCAATTTTGAAGACTTATCGGGAGATCATCAGGTTGGGAGGCACCCCGTCGTTAGCATCCGGCTCTTGGGGTTGAAAGCGCAAGATTGGTTGGCGGGAAGGGCTACCCGATTTCTTGCATTTTCTTGCGAGCTCGCTTGGCTTGGTCTGATTTAGGGAAACGCTTGATGACTTCTTTTAATATCAGCTTGGCGTTTATTGTATCCTTCATCTCCAGGAAGGCGATCCCTTGACGGAACAGCGCGTCGGGAGCCTTGTTCCCCTTGGGATATTGTTTAATCACTTCATCAAATTCCAAAATGGCTTCTTCATATTTTTTTTCGGCGAAATAGCATTCTCCCAGCCAGTAATGGGCATTCTCCGCATACTTGGACTTGGGGTAAACCTCCAGAAATCTCTTGAAATCTGCTTTCGCTCCCTCGACATTGCCCTTGGTAAATTGCTCGTAAGCTTTCTTGTAAGCTTCATCGGGAGAGGCGATAACTTTTTTTCCTTCCGGTTCCGCTTTCTGGGATGGAACTTGTCCTGTGGTAGGCGCACCTTGGGCTGGGGGGGTCGGGACAGCCGGAGATTTCTCTGCGCCGGTTTCCGCTTCGCCCTTGGCAGCCTTACTTTCGGCCGCTATTTTATTCTCCCATTCTTCCACGCTTTTGTTCAGGGCCGCAATCCGTTTATCCAATTCGTCGAGCTTCCCCTGGTAGGCCTCTTTGAGGGTTTTGGTTTCCCCAAAAGTCTTCTGGGCAAAGTATTTACTTTCTTCAAACCGTCCCATCAGATTTTGCACTTCCATCTGGATTTTATCCAGCCGGGCTCCCAGGTCTGCCTGGTAGCGGCGCATGGGTTGGCTGGCAGTCTCCATCTCTTTTTCCAAAAACCCGATTTTCGTCTTGGTCTCGGTCCCTAGGGTAGTCATTTCTTGGTGCAGATCATTGATCTTTTTCCCCAGGGTATCCGTCTTGGTGGAAAGGTTTTTAATCTCTGAGTTTAAATCATAGAGATTCCGCTGGAGGGCCAAAAGTTCTTTGGTGTTGTTGTTCGTATCACGCTGGAGGGCTTCCAGGTCGTTTTGGGTGGCGCATCCGCTGAAAGATAATAAGCCGAGCGAAATAAGAGCGAGTAAAAAAAAGCGATTTATTTTTTTCATAGGGCCAGCCGAATCCTGAGGAACTCTTCCTCCATTCTTCGTTGGAGGAAGAGTTCCCGCAGATGGGGAAGGGTTATTTAGTCTTAATAAATTCATCCCGGCGGTTCTTAGAACGTTCCGACTCGTTTTTGTTGGGCACCAGAGGTCTTTCTTCTCCGTAGCTGATGGTAGATATCCTTGCCGAGGCTATCCCCAGCCCTTCCAAGTATTTTTTGGCGCTGTTAGCCCGCCGCTCACCCAGAGCCAGGTTGTATTCGGATGTTCCGATGTCACAGGTATGCCCTTCGATCTGAACTTTCTCGGCGCGACTTCTGGACATCCAGGCGGCAAGTTTCTCTAAGTTTTCTTTCGATTTCGTGGAGAGGGTGTAATCATCGAAAGCAAACTGAATACGCAGGCTCACCAGATCAATGGGTTCAGGCGCTGGCTTAGGGGGAGCAGCTTCAGGCTTAGGCTCAACCTTGGGGGGCGGCGCCGCTTCCACCTTAGGCTCTTCTTTGGGCGGCGGCGGGGGCGGCGGGGGCGGCGGCGGCGGTTCTGGTTTGGGCACTTCTTTTTTGGCTTCGACAACTGGCTTCGCTGCCGCTTCCTCTTTGACCACCTGCTTCTTGGCACATGCGGTCGCGATGAAGGCAAGGGCGACAATGGAGATCAGAACGACCAACCATACTGAAGATTTTCTCAACATTCCTTTCTCCTCCTTTTCTTGAAATATTTTAGGAAAATAAAAAGCACGGCTTGAATTTTCTCTTTTTTCCCTTTATTCATTAAATCGAGGTGACCAGTTAGGATATGTATCACCTCCTTTCTGAAATGTCAACCTTTTTATTCGGGTCCCCTCGGCATCAATCAAAAAGATATGCGGGCCTCCATCCCGGGTGGAGCTAAAGACCAGATTCCGCCCATCGGGCGACCAGGAAGGCATTTCGCAGCGGCCCAAGTTAGCCGTTAAGATGCGGAAATCGGACCCATCCGGCCGGATGGTGCAAATGTTATAATTCCCCCCCGCGGAGGCATCAAAAGCAATGCGGTCTCCGCGGGGGGACCAGGCAGGATGGGTGTTGTAATTTCCCTCGAAAGTCAAACGTTGAATGTCCCCGCCCCGGGCATTCATAATGTAAATCTGGGGATTCCCTCCGCGGTTGGAGACGAAAGCAATCTTTTGGCTATCGGGAGACCACGTCGGAGATACATCAATCGCGGGGTGATCCGTTACGCGCAACAATCCTGACCCATCTTGGTTGATGATGTATATGTCGGGACTCCCGTCTTTGCTCAAGGTAAGCGCGAGGCGCTGGCCGTCCGGAGACCAAGCCGGGGAAATATTCAACCCGGAGTAGTAAGAAACTCTGCGTTCTTCCCCGTTGCGCAAATTCCTAATATAGATATCCGGATTGCCTGCTTTGTAGGAGGTAAAGGCAATCTTCGTCCCATCGGGGGAAAAGCGCGGGGAAAGGCAGATGGATTGATGCCGAGTGATCTGGCGCGAGTTCCGGCCGTCAAAATCCATCATGTAGATCTCTTTGTTCCCCGTCGGGGTAGAAACAAAAACGATCTTGGTCTGGAAAAAGCCGTGCTCTCCTGTGAGAGCAAATACGATCTCATCCGCGAAACGGTGAACCATGCGGGATAGATCGGTGATTTCTCCAATGTACCTCTTGCCGATAATCAACTCCTTCTTTAACACGTCGTAAAGGCGTGCCTCCAGAGTGAGCGAACGGTCTTTGTAATTGACCTCCCCCATAACCAATGCTTCGGCGCCGGTGTTGGCCCAACCCCGAAAGTCGATGACCCCCGCACTCGTTCCCACCAGCCCCTGGCCGGTCCCGGTGGAGGTTTCCCCCGGGGGAGGTTTTATAACGGCCTCCCCGAAGGTCTTGGAATCGAGGAGGGCGAAGAACCCGGAAAGGTTTAAATCGCTGTTCAGAATGTCCGTAGCCCGTTCTCCAAGTTTCATATCCTCGTTTGGATTCAACGGTGCTTGGAAGGGA